>NZ_JBSFUT010000016.1:0-187143 GCF_053591935.1 Streptomyces sp. NPDC002851
GTCCCGTCGGGGGCCGCTGGGCACCGTTCCCGTACGGTCGCTGGATTTGCGCTGGATCCCCAGAACCTCCGGCACGGTTCTTGCAGGTGACAGCGGTTTCCCACATATTCTGGTGATTCGTCTCGGGGCCGCCGTAGCATCGGTTCTACGGTTCGGCAAACATGCAGGTCGGCTAGGTGCGTTCCAAGAGGTGGACGGCGTCGTCCCACGACCGTTGCTGGATCCGTGCTGGATGAGCTGACAGTTCGTCATTCGTGGTCAGCTCTCGTTCTTCGTACGGTTGCTGGATTGTTGCTGGATGCGGCTGTCGAGGCCTCGTTGAATGAGACCGGTACGGCCGCCGCGAGCACATCCGTCACACCCTCGCCTTCATGCTTGTCCACCGGTAGGTCACTGATCTCCTGGCTCGCCAACGAATCTGAAAAGGGAAAGTTGACGACGTCATGGTGGCGCAGCGCGGCCATCCCCAGATCGTGTATTGAGTGTCGGAGGCGGGAGACCAGCCAGATGGGCATCGTCGCCGCGCGGTCGTTCCCGGGACTAGGGGCACGATCGATGCGATGTTGCCCGTGCCCACGGTGACCAACAGCAGGCCGAGGGCTTCCTTGCGCAGTTCGCCGATCGCCGCTTCCCGGATGCTCCCCAGGAGTTCCTCGCGCTGGTCGGCGAGATGCCGCTCCAGCGCCTGTTCGGCCTCCCGCCGTGCGTTCCGCTCCTTGTCGGTGTCGTCCCACAGCCGGTGCACCTGTTGTTCCAGCCAGGTGAGCTGAGCGCCGAGGGGCCCGGAGGGCAGGCTGCCGCGAGTCACCCGTCCGGTCATGCTGGCTGATAGGCCAGCAGGCAAGGGGATGTGCATCTCGCTACGTACCGGACGACGGCAGAGCCGACGGATGGCCCGGTACAGCAATGCCACCGTCCTGCGGCGTCCGGATCGGAATCGCTCACCCGGAGGAGTTCGAGTCCTCACGGGAGTGGCGCCGCGCCAACGGCGTTGCCGTTCACGTAGTCCGAGACCGCGCGACCGAGAGGAGCAGCACATACGACGACGGCCCCCTGCGCCAACAGGGGGCCGCTCACGTAGTCCGATGCGCCCCGATCAATTGGAGGAGACGTCATCAGTTCTGACCCGCACCGCCGGGCACGGCGTCGTACGCGGCGCCTCGTCCGCCGTCGGATCGGCAGGAGTCATGCTCCTGCTGTGGTGGATCCAGCGGCGCTGACAGCCGGATTCCTGGGGCCCCCAGCGGAACCTGGGGGCCCAGGCACGCGGCGTACGCGTCTAGCCGTGCCAACCACGGTAGAGCGGGATTGAGGAACATCGGCGTCGTTGTCCACCCAGGCGCGTTGACCTTCGGGCAGTAGCCCATGGCTCTAACGTCGCAGCATGACGGAACCGATCCCCAACGCCACCCAGGCCGTTCGCTACGCCATCGAGTTCCTGACGCCCTATGTGGCGGCGGACACCGAGCAGAAGCGCCAGGAGGCGGCCGATTACATCGCCCAGAGACTCAGCGGGCCCGATCCCCTCGAACCCATTCACGTGATCCGGGGCCAGCTCTACCTCAACGAGCTACTTCTGCTTTTCCTCGCTAAGGCGAACGGCGCCCAGCCCGAGGAGTACCGGGAGTGGGCCTTGGAGTGGCTGCGCACCAACTCCCCTAAGTTTCCCGAGTAGGGGCCTGCTTGGTCGGCTCAGCCGCACGGCCTCGAAGTTGGCGGTTATTGGACACCCTTGCTGGACACTGGGAGCCGACTCGATCCGGCGTGCCCACCTCAGGCGTCGACGTTCAAAAATCGATCCGTTTGTGAGAAGCACGGGCATGCGGGAATGGGGGCTGCACCCCGAGCATGCCCTACTCGGGATCCGCCGTGCCCTAGGGGACCAGTGTCAGGTCGCTCCGTCCCGTCAGCTTTCGTGCGAGCCAGACGAACGGTTTGTCGAGGTTGGTGCCGGCCAGTGCTGAGGTCTCGCAGTAGGGGAAACCCTTGTCGAGGTGGAAGGTGAGCTGGTCGGCAGGGACCGCCCGCTTCTGGGCGTCCGCCTTGTTCCCGACCACAACCGCGGGGACGTCGTCCGTGGCGCGCGCCACGTGCTGGTGCCAGTTGGGGATTGCCTGGTAGCTGGCTAGCGAGGTCACGTCGAACATGAAGATGGCGCCGTCGGTCGATAGGTAGAACCCATCACGTACGGCGTCGACGCCGAAGTTCTCTTGCCCGGCGGTGTCCCAGCATTGGAACCCGATCTCGCCAATGTTGGTTGACGGGCAGACAGGCGTGATCTCGGCGCCGAACGCGGTCAGGTACTCGCTCTTCGCACCGGCCCCGGCCTTTCTCACGAAAGTGGTCTTGCCCGCATTTCCGTTACCGATGACCACGATCTTGAAAAAAATTGGTTGTGTCCGCAGGCACCCCATCCCTTCACCCGGGGGCCCCGGTGATCGAAAAGTCTGCCGGGCCCCTGTTGGGGCCCTTCCTCGGGTGTCCCCGTTCCGAAGATCACGGAGTCCCGCAGAACACTGCACTCATTCGGGCCTTTGTAACCGTGGGTTTTCGGAAGACCCTCCCTGCGACCCGAAAGTTACGCCGTCTGGACGAAGTGCCCCAGAGCAGTTCAAGAGCCTCGCCGATCTCGTCGTCCGCGACCGAGGCCAGCGGCCGGGACTCGCCGAGCCGTTCGGCGGTCTTGCCCACCCCGATCCCGTAGTTGCGGACCGTGTTCGGGTTGCCGAGCGAGCCCAGGAACATCGGCCGCCGTCCGGACGGTGAGCGCCTTGCCGGTCGGCAGCTGTACGACCGTGGGCACCGCTTCCGAGGAGGAGATGGAGCAGGCCAGGCCGCGCTCGCGCCCGCCAACTCCGGGACGAGGACGAACTGTCGTTCCGCGAGATCGCCGCCGTGCTGGAGGCTGAGGGCATCCGGCCGAGGCGGGGAGCGCTGGCCCCGGAGACCGCTCGCCGGGTGCTCGCCAACACCACCGACCGGCCGCCGACACTCCAGCCGCACCGCAGAGCCGGGGGTTGAGCAGTGGATCTCATGACGTCCCGGTGGTCGCTCGCTGGAAGGCGGCGAGATCATCAACACTGATGCCCAGGCCCAGCAAGCTCATGATGTGCAGTGCGTACTTACGGTCTCCGAACCGTACGACGCTCCCATCGGGCTCACGACTCGCGACTTCCTCGACCGGACGTCCGTTCTCGAACTGATTTAGCACCCAACACAGGTGCTCGAAGTCTCTGCAATTGATGGTGGGCCGATTTCCGATCATGCCCTTACGAGACGCTTGCCGACTCGTCCGATCAAGGCGCCGCGCAGTAGAAGCGGTGCGCTTGGAACTGATGGGGTGCTGACACCACCGCGGCACGCCCGATCGTTGCGCACACCGTTGTTGGACGCCCAGGCGAGGTCCCTGACCACAAGGTGCGGATGCTCAGCAACCGATCAGTTCTTGGACGCTTCCAGAGCACGGACCGGTCTCGAACCGAGAAATTCCGCAGGCCCACGAGGTGGTGCCTGTGGCAGCCCGCCACGGATCACCTCCGCTCGCGCGGAGACCGGCGGCAGGCGTCTCCGCTGCGCTGCGTCACCGGCGGATCACCTCCGCTCGCGCGGAGACCGGTCAGCGGCGCGAGTGTTCCCGATGCGGAACTCCGGCTCACCTCCGCTCGCGCGGAGACCGGAGCTCCCGTGAGGCGTCCACCGGCATGGCGTCCGGATCACCTCCGCTCGCGCGGAGACCGGCGGGTCATCGGCCCCATGGGCAGCGGGAAGACCGGTTCACCTCCGCTCGCACGGAGACCAGACCACATCCGGCGTCCGCCCGTACGCGTTGGTCGGATCACCTCCGCTGGCGCAGAGACCGGTGACGCGTCCACAGGTGACGTCGCAGGTGCGCCGGATCACCTCCGCTCGCGCGGAGACCGGAGCTCGATCTGAGACGGCAGGAGCGTGGCCACCGGATCACCTCTGCTCGCGCGGAGACCGGTCCAACAGACGGCCGTAGTCGGGGTGCATCGACGGATCACCTCCGCTCGCGCGGAAACCGGCTCCTCAGAGCGTTGGATACTCCGCATTACGTCCGCTCGCGCGGAGACCGGGCGCTGTCGTCGCTCGGCTCGCGGATCGTCAGCAGTTCACCTCCGGTGGCGCGGAGACCGGCCCTCTTTCCGGCCGGATACGGAGTCGTGATCGGTTCACCTCCGCTCGCGCCGAGACCGGATGAGCAGCACCATCCGGCAGAGCGCCGGTACCGGTTCACCTCCGCTCGCGCGGAGACCAGGCCCGGACGAAGCCGCGGACGCCGTAGGTCTTCGGTTCACCTCCGCTCGCGCGGAGACCAGGGCGCCGGTGGCCGGTATTCGGCCCGGTACAGCGGTTCACCTCCGCTCGCGCGGAGACCAGGACCCCCACTTCTCCCAGGAAGATATGGACGCCGGTTCACCTCCGCTCGCGCGGAGACCAGGTCCGGGGCACACCTCCTGGACGGCGATGTTGCGGTTCACCTCCGCTCGCGCGGATACCGGCGCATCCAAGGCGCACACGAGGAACTGATCGACGGATCACCTCCGCTCGCGCGGAGACCGGGGGGCCTCGCACAGCGCGCAGTCCACCGGGTCCGGATCACCTCCGCTCGCGCGAAGACCGGCGTGATACTGCCCGGCTCCGAATCCCGGTTGGCGGTTCACCTCCGCTCGCGCGGAGACCGGTCAACGAGGGTGGACGACTACCTCGCTGAGGGCGGCTCACCTCCGCTCGCGCGGAGACCGGCTGGAAGACAAGCTGCCCGCGTAGGCCAAGCTCGGATCACCTCCGCTCGCGCGGAGACCGGCCACCTCGCCCACTCGCCCCAAAAGGGCTAGCCGGATCACCTTCCGCTCGCGCGGAGACCGGAAGCCCACCGACTTTTCCAAGGGCTTCGAGGACGGATCACCTCCGCTCGCGCGGAGACCGGGCACTTGTGCCCGTGCTCGTCCTCAAGGTCACCGGTTCACCTCCGCTCGCGCAGAGACCAGTCTTCCGAGACGGCGGAGAACTGCTGCGCCTCCGGTTCACCTCCGCTCGCGCGGAGACCAGCATGGAGGAAGAGCGTTATGACCGCAGTTCGCCGGTTCACCTCCGCTCGCGCGGAGACCGGCACGTCGCCCGGCAGGCCGACTTCCGCGGCTCCGGACCACCTCCGCTCGCGCGGTGACCGGTGAGGTTCTCCACCTTCAGTTTGCCGAGCGCTGGTTCACCGCCGCTCGGGCGGAGACTGGAACTCGGCCATCAGCTCTGGGTTGGTCATCGGCTCACCTCCGCTCGTGCGGAGACCGGCGGTGCGCGGCGTCGTACGCGTCCATGACGGCCGGTTCACCTCCGCTCGCGCGGAGACCGGATGCGGCCGTTGTCCCGCACCAGGTCGAGGGCCGGTTCACCTCCGCTCGCGTGGAGACCGGTGCTTGATGTACCGCTCGGCGTGAGGCTGCACCGGATCACCTCCGCTCGCGCGGAGACCGGAAGATGTTCCCCGCGATGAGGAACACCCAGGTCGGATCACCTCCGCTCTCGCGAAGAGCACAATCAGGCTTCGAAGGGCGGCATGTCCTTGCCCGGTTCACCTCCGCTCGCGCCGGGGGGCAGGCCTTTCCGACCCAGGTAACACTGTGTGCGACCATGCTTGGGGTCTATGTCTGACATTAGCCACCAGAGCCGCGAACCTGACGTGCGGGCGGCGTGGGCGAAGCTCGGGACGAAACGCGATGCTGTGCCGCATCCGCTGATCTGTCATGCGTTGGACACGGCTGCAGCAGCGGAGGCCATCGCCCGCACTATGTGCCGGGGGGCTCCGGGAGCGGGGCTGCGGCGGATGCTGGAGCCGCTGGGAGAAGCGGAGTTGTGGATCGCGGCCATGTGCGGACTGCACGATCTCGGGAAGTACTCGCCGACTTTCCAGAGTTTGCGGCTGGACGTTGCGGAACGGCATCTGCCCAAGGTGGCAGGACGGGACATGCGGCGGCTGTTGGAGAGCCCTCTAGAAGGCGCTCGCCAGGACGTGCATCACGGCTGGTACACCGCCGTGCACATGCGCGAGCAGCTGCTCCTATGGGGGGCGAAGCCAGACGTGGCGCGGGATATCGCGATGGCGTTGGGCGGGCATCACGGTTCCTTTCCTGACGCCAGCACGCTAGCGGGCGCACAGCACTCGCCAGGAGAGTCAGGACACGCCCTCTGGGCCAACTGGCGCGCTGGCCTAGTGGACGCCTTCCTCCAGGCGTGGGCGCCTACGGCATCTACCGTGGCGTGGGGGCAGGTTGAACGGGATCCGGGCGCCATGGTGGTCCTTGCAGGATTGACAACCGCCGCTGACTGGGTCGCATCCGACCGGCGGGGACTGGCAGATGTGCAAGGGGAGTTCAGTCTTAAGCAGTACACGGACCAGGCGCGCCGGACGGAGGGCAAGAAGGTCGATGGCATCCGGTGGCAAGCGTGGATGCCTCCCAACGACGTGTCATTCCATGGGCTGTTTCCAGACAAGAGCGCTGTGCGGCCGATCCAGAAATCAGTGGAAGAACTGGTCGCCTCAGTGTCCGGACCGGGGATCCTCCTGATGGCCGCTCCAGCCGGGGAGGGGAAGACCGAAGCCGGGTTGCAGGCCGTCACGTCATTTGTGAAGAAGCTGGACTTGGCCGGCTTCTACGTGGCAATGCCGACTCGGGTCACGAGCGATCAGACGTACCGCAGGGCAGCGGAACTGCTGGAGCGTCTAGGCGCGACGTCACCACTGCAGCTCCTCCACTCCTCCGCGGCCGAGGTGCTGGCGGCAGAGCGAAGCCGCAAGGACAGGGCCGGCACACTGCGGCCCAGCGGAGTTGCCCTCGACATCGACTTGCCGACAGCCGCCGCCATACACCACCAGGGAACGAGACAGGTCAGGGAAGCACGCAGCTGGTTCACGCAGAAGAAGCGCGGCTTGCTGGCGCCCATCGGCGTCGGGACCATCGACCAGCTCCTGCTCGCCGCCTTGCGCGGTCGGCACAACTTTCTGCGCCTGACCGGAGTCTCGGGCAAGGTAGTGCTCTTCGACGAGGTGCACACCTACGACGAATACCAACTGACCTTGCTGAAGGCTCTGTTGACCTGGTTGGGCTTTCTCTCGGTTCCGGTGGTACTACAGTCGGCTACGCTCTCCACCCGGCTCAGTCACGCGTTGGCGGACTGCTGGGTCAATGGAGCGCGCACGTCTGCTCCCTGTGGCTCGGACGTCCCCGGCCAGCTCCTTCCGACGCCACTGCCGTATCCGCGCGTGATGTGGGTCGAGGCACAAGCCGCCGAACCTCTCGTGCAACATGTCGCCGCCTCCGCGTTCGCCAAGGATCGTGTCTACCGGATCCACCAGCCGGAGGATCTGAGCCGGGACACCTGGGGGCAGCACGTCGTCAGCGCATTGGAACTGGCCGCGCAGGACCAGTGCGTCGGGGTGTTCCACAACCTCGCCACCCAGGTCGACCGCGATGCCGCCGCAGCCCGTAAGGAGATCGAGGAACGCACCGGTTGGACGGGGATCGAAATCTACGGGCTCCACGCCCGGATGACCGACCAGGAGCGAGCGCAGGCCGACACCACCGTGCGGGGGGCCTTCGGGCCGCCGGACGACCCGGTCACCTCCCGTCCTACACGGGCGGTTGTCTTCGGTAGCCCGCTGCTCGCCGAGGGCCTGGACATCGATTTCGACACGGCGTTGATCGCCCTGGCACCGATCGACCGTATGCTGCAGGCCATGGGCCGGGTCCGGCGGCACCTCCGCGAGAGACCCGGAGGGAACGGCCCCATCCCGATCTCGATCATCGGTGTCTGGGAAGAAACCAAAACCGCCCGGAACGGCCAGAAGACCGTCACGGTTCACTTCCCCCGCTACACCACCACGGTGACCAGCACGGCACTGCTGCTGCGCACCTGGGCGGTGCTGCGGAACAGAGCGGAGATCAGGCTGGATGACCTCCAGCAGCTGATCGACGCAGTGTACGGCGCCGTGCCCGGGCAAGAAGACCCCATCGCCTGCCCGGACGGATGGGAGGCCCAGTGGCAGACAGCGCACGAGACGATGTGGAAGAGCATTAACAAGAAACAGACGAAGGCCCGCGTCGGCACCATCCCACTGCCACGTGCAGAGATCAGCCTGGAAGAACTGACACGCGCTCCGACCAGCTGGCGCGGTACCCGGCTATCACATGACAGCGATTCGTGAACTCACAGCCGCTCATCGGCTGGTGATCGCCCCGGAGAGATCTGAAAAGGCCGTACTCCCGGGGGGAGATCTGCGAGACTACTCCAACGCTCCCGGTCAGGTGTGCCACGGCGCCAACGGGGCGACGGAATCGAAGAGTTGAAGTGGGTGGGGATCACGGGGGTGTCGTTCAATCTGCTGCACGAGCCGTGGCTGCCAGTCGCCCGTCTAGACGGCTCGTCGGCGAAGCTCAGCATCATGGAGGTGTTGGAGCAGGCTAAGGAGTTGCGGGGGCTGGTTGGTGAGACGGCGACCGTCAGCTCGGCACTTCACCGGCTCCTACTAGCGTTCCTCCACCGTGCCTTCGACCGCGTAGACGATGCCCATTGGCGCAAGTTGTGGCTGGCTTCCTCCGAGGCGGGCTTTCCCAAGGCGGAGCTCAATGCATACGCAGAGAACTGGACTGCGCGGTTCGATCTCTTCGATCCGGAGGCACCGTTCTTCCAGTGCCCTGCCGCGCCGGAGCCCCAGAGGTGGCGCAGTCCCGCCGTGCTCGTGGGATATCGCGCCCGCGGGAACAACGCCACGCTGTTCGACCAAAGCACGGACGACGAAACGCTGCTGCTCGCTGCGGACGAGGCGGCACGCTGGCTGGTGACGACCCAGGCGTATGACACGAGTGGCAAGAAGACGGGCTACGACGGTGTCGGCAACCCCTCTGGTGATGCACCTCCCACAGCGCAGTTTGGCTGCGTACTGGTGGAGGCCGACACGTTGTATCGCACTCTTCTGCTGAACCTGATGGACTACGACCCCAACGCCTGGCGGCCCGCTCCCACTGGCCCGGATGACTGTCCTGTGTGGGAACGTCCTCCGCCCGAGGCGGTGCAAGAGAGCAAAAAGCGCCCACCACGCGGCTGGACGGACGTTCTCACTTGGCCTTCGCGCCGTATCCGCTTCTCGCACACCACAGTGGACGGTCGACCCGTGGTCGACGGCGTGATCGTTTCTCCCGGCAGCACATGCGACCTGCCAATCCGGGACTGTGAATACATGGCGGCGTTCCGGGCTCCGTGGTTCGCCGAGTCGGCTTCGAGCACCAGCCGTACGATGCCCAGGCCGGTCCGTCTGGACACTCTGCGCGGCGTGTGGCGGCACAGCCAGGAACTCCTTCTGCCAGCCGAACGGCGCTGGTACAAACCGTACGGCAAGTCCGGGCTCAGATTGAGCGAGACAGGATTCCCCGAACAGGAACCGCAGCGGCTGCGACCTGCGGCTCTGGAGCGCCTCGCGTACCTTGCCGACACAAAGGCCCTGCCCAAGGACACGGTCTACACGCTGCGTGTCTTCGGCCAGCAGGCTGGATCGGGGGGAAGCGGCTCCATTGCGGCCTGGTGCGAGGAGGCGGTTCCAGCGCCGGTCGCTTTGCTACGCGCCCGCAACCCGCGCATCGGGCTGCTCATCGGAAGCGCAGTGGCTCTCGCTGACGATCTGGGATCCATCCTGCGCGCCTTGGAACGCGGATTCCGGCACGAGTTCGACGGACAGTTCACGCTGAAGGAGGAGCGTAAGAAGGAGGATGCGGGTTACCGGTACCAGTCAGAACTCCGCTACTGGCCTCACCTGCAAGCTGAATTCGCCGAACTCCTCCGCAAACTCGCGCTGATGGAGGACATCGAACCCGGCAGTCGTCGTGCGGAATTGGAGACCGGGGCGCTGAACGAGTGGCGCGTCCAGGCCGTTCGCGCAGCCGACGCTGCCGCCCAGCATTGGCTGCTGCAGCAGACACGTGCTGGACGCACCCTCCTGGACGCCAGCGCGCACCACCAGCGTTACTGCGGGAACCGCCAGAACGTCATCCGCGTGTTCGCCCGAGCCGTGGCCGCACGGACCGCGTCGGAGGAAGCATGACCGATCAGCCCACTAACGCGATGCCTGACGGCCGCGAACTGAGAGACAGGCAGAAGGCCTTCGTCCGGTCCCTGTACTCACTGGCCTCCGGACAGGCGCGCAGCAGCAATGGGCAAGACCAGCTCGGGGGTGCTGCCCGCGGCATGTTGGCCCATCTCCGGCGCAGCGCGACACAGGGCCAGCCCAACCTAACCGTCTGCTCCATGGTCTTCGAACACGATCCGCCCCCATCCCAGGTCGACGCCTGGCTGTTCACCGCGAGCCTCTTCGGCTACGCCCCGCAAGCCGCTCCCGCCTCTCAAGAGCTCCGCTCGCTCGGCGCTGCGTTGGGGCACCTGGCCCGCGGGCAGCAGGGCGAGGGGGCGAAGCGGCGGATGGAACACCTCCTGGCCGCGGAGCCCACGAGCCTGCCGTACTACCTGCGCCAGTCCGTACGGCTCGTACACCAGGCCGGCATTCCGCTGGACTTCCTCACCCTCCTCCAGGACATGGTGATCCTCCTTCCCCAGGCTCAAGACGGACGCGACTCGGTCGGCAGAGACCGGCTGCTGCTGCGCTGGGCACAGGAATACCACCGCGCGAGCCAGAGCGAGAAAACCGCCGAGGACAGCGAAGAAGCCGGACCCGAGACCGACGCTGACCTGTACCCGGACAACGAGGACCTGTAGCCAAGCCATGACCGGCTCGCCCCCTGCAACTCATCGGCACGCAACCGACACCGGAGAGTACGTTGATCATCGAGCTTCACCTGCTGCAGTCCTTCCCGGTAAGCAATTTGAACCGGGACGATCTGGGCCAGCCCAAGACGGCCCGCTTCGGTGGCGTGACCCGGGCCCGGATCTCCAGCCAGTCCCTCAAACGCGCGGCACGCGACAGCCTCGATAAGTATGGACTCAACCCGGAAGAGCTGGGAAAACGCTCTAAGCGGCACGGCGAGAAGGCGGCCAGCATCCTCGTCGAACGCGGGATCACGCAGGATCTCGACGATGCCCGCAGTGTGACCGAACTCGCCTTGAAGGTCTTGGGCTTCAAACTGGACGACAAGAAACGCCTGTCCTACCTCCTCTTCCTCCTCTCAACTGCCCCTTATACGCTCGCAGATGCCTGTGAAGAGCACTGGCACACCTTCAAGGACGAACTCGACAAGCGCGACGCGCAGCTGAAGGAGAAGAGCGGCAAGAAGTCGAAGCCAGCGAGTGAAGCGGACTGGATCAAGGCCCTGCAGAAGAGCAAGCCGGGCGAGGGGCCTCTCCTCGCCTTCAAGAAGGCGACGGAAGATGCCTTCCTCCAAGGTGGCCGCCAGGCCGTTGACATCGCCCTCTTCGGCCGCATGATCGCCGACCACTCCCACAAGAACGTCAGCGCAGCCTCTCAGGTCGCCCACGCACTGTCCACACACGGAGTGACCACCGACTTCGACTACTTCACCGCTCTCGACGACTTCTCCCGAGGCGAGGAACCGGGAGCCGGCATGGTCGGCACCATCGAGTTCAACGCCGCCTGCTACTACCGCTACGCGAATCTCGACCTCGACCAGCTGCACGCGAATCTCTGGCTGAACGGCAAGGACGCCGAGGCTGTTCCCGACCCCGAGGACCTGATCGCTCGGGCGGCAGAGGCGTGGCTGCGCTCCTTCATCCACGCCGTACCGAACGGAAAACAGACGACGATGTCCGCCCGAACGGTGCCCGAGACGCTCTTCGCCGTCGTCCGCGACCAGGGCGCCTGGAACCTAGCCAACGCCTTCCTGAAGCCGGTGACTGACACCAACGACCTCCTAGCCGCCTCTACCAACCGACTGCTGCGGCACTACAGCAAGATCGCAACCTTCTACGGCGACGAGCAGATCCGCGGCGGCGTCTTCCACACCCTGGCCGACGACGTCCCAGAGGCCGCCGGCATCGTTGATCCCGCGGCCACCTGCGACGAGTTCATTCAATACGTCCTCGACGCCGCTGGGTGTGCCCGATGAGTGTGCTCCTGCTGACTTTCGACGCGCCCATGCAATCCTGGGGCCAACGGTCACGCTTCACCCTCCGTGACACCGGCGACGAGCCCACGAAGTCCGGTGTAATCGGCCTGCTCGCCGCCGCACAGGGCATCGGACGCGACGAAGACGAGCGCATCCGCCGCCTCGCGACGCTACGGATGGGCATACGCGTGGACCGGGAAGGCGTACGGGATGTGGACTACCACACCGCGCAGAACGTTGCGAAAGCCGATGGCAAGGGCAACCAGCCCGTCGTCTCCCGCCGCCACTACCTCGCCGATGCACTCTTCCTCGTCGCCTTGGAGGGGGAAAACACACAGCTACATGCGTTCCACCAGGCCCTCCTCGCCCCACGCTGGCCCCTCTACTTCGGCCGCCGCTCCTTTGCCCCCGCCCGCCCAATCGTCGCCCCCGACCGAACAGTCGCCATCCAAGACCTGGCGCTCGAGGAGGCCTTGCACACCCAGCCCTGGACCGGCTACGGCACCCCACCCACCGAACACCTGCGCACAATCATCGACACCACCCCCACGGACCCAGGCGCCGAACTCCGCTACGACGTCCCCGACTCGTTTCGGACCAACAACCGGCAGTACCGAGCCCGCTACGTCCGCACCAGCCACGTGCCCTGCCCCGCGCCCACTGCTTCCAGTTCCGCCCTTCAACCCCCGAAGAAGCCATAATGACCACGGCGTCCTCTGCCTCCGATCTCTGGCTCACCCGCATCCTCCTGGATCCGCGCAGCCCTGACGTCCGTCGCGACCTCGCCAGCGCCACCGCTCTCCATCAGACGCTCATGCGCCTGTTCCCTGACGACCTTGGGCTGCATGCCCGTCAGACGGCAGGCGTCCTCTTCCGCCTCGAGGAACAAGCTGAGACCCGGACGATCCTGATGCAGAGCATCCTGGAACCGCGCCTGGAAAACCTCCCCCTCCGCTACGGCAACGCGCTCTCCAAGCCACTCACGCCCCTACTCACTCACCTCCAGTCCGGCACCCCCATCCGCTACCGCATCACCGCCAACGCCATCCGCCGCTTGGGAAAGAACCCCACGACCCCCAACGGCCGTCCCGGTCAGTACCTGCCCCTCCACGGCGCAGACGCGGAAGAATGGTGGCACCGCCAGTCCGCCACGTGCGGCATCACGCTCCACACCGTCCTCGCCACCTCCCTCCCATCCGCCCGTGGTACTCGAACTCCTGACAAACGACGCATCCTCCACGCCCGCACCCGCTTCGACGGCACCGGCACGGTCACTGATCCTCAACAGCTCGCTGAGCGCATCCGCACAGGAATCGGACGCGGGAAGTCGTACGGCTGCGGAATGCTCTCTGTAGCGCCCACGAGAAGAGCAGGGGAGGGCGACCTGATCAGCAATCACTAGACCATGAGCTGGCAAACTGGCCAGAAAGCCGCAGCTCACGCAGGGGCTTCTCCGCCCAAGCGGAGGTGAATCGCACCAAGAAGTGCAGGATGAATACAACAATTCGGCTTCTCCGCGCAAGCGGAGGTGAATCGCACGTCTCGGTACCGTGCCGGTTAGCGGAATGGGCTTCTCCGCGCAAGCGGAGGTGAATCGTGCCAGCGGGCGCTGCGCGGCTTCATCGCCCGGGCTTCTCCGCGCGCGGAGACCGGGAACGTCCCGTGCCCTTCCTCGTAGGTGTCGTCGGATCACCTCCGCTCGCGCGGAGACCGGTCTCCAGGCCAGGGGCTTTCCCTGTTGGTCTGCGGGTCACCTCCGCTCGCGCGGAGACTGGCACTCGAACGAGCGACGGCTCGGGCTCCCGTCGATTGACCTGCGCTCGTGCGAGACCAGACCGAGGGCGACGAGTTCCGCCTCAACAACAACGGTTCACCTCCGCTCGCGCGGAGACCGGAGCACCCAGGCCAAGCCCAGGAACATGCCTACCGGATCACCTCCGCTCGCGCGGAGGCCAGTTGGCGTCGTTGGCCGTGCCGATGGGGCAGGTCGGTTCACCTCCGTTCGCGCGGAGACCGGAGACCGGCGATGTCCTTCCGGGTACACATGCGCGGCTCACCTCCGCTCGCGCGGAGACCGGGGCGCAGGATTGCGGTCATGATGAGGGAGCTCCGGATCACCTCCGCTCGCGCGGAGACCGGATGCGGCCGTTGTCCCGCACCAGGTCGAGGGCCGGTTCACCTCCGCTCGCGCGGAGACCGGCCGGTGTCCGCATGCACATACAGGCACTCGTACGGTTCACCTCCGCTCGCGCGGAGACCGGTACGTTGTCCGGCAGGCCGACTTCCGCGGCTACGGACCACCTCCGCTCGCGCGGTGACCGGTGAGGTTCTCCACCTTCAGTTTGCCGAGCGCTGGTTCACCGCCGCTCGGGCGGAGACTGGAACTCGGCCATCAGCTCTGGGTTGGTCGGGATCGGCTCACCTCCGCTCGCGCAGAGACCGGGAAGTGTCCAACTGGCTGTACGTCGCCAACGACGGATCACCTCCGCTCGCGCGGAGACCGGATGCCCGACCAGTCGTGGGCCTACCTGGTCGGCGGTTCACCTCCGCTCGCGTGGAGGTGGCCCGGTTTTCGAGACCGCCCACGAGCTCGAGATCAAGTCCGCTCCGCGCCTGCGGAGGTGAACCGCCCTACGGGCTTGAGATGTACGCCGGGATGACCGCCGCTTCGCATCCGCGGAGGTGAACCGGAGTCTGGCAAGCCCCCCTGGCCGTTTGCTGATCCGCTCCGCACCCGGAGGTAGGCCGTTGATCGGCCCGGGGATCTGCGTCGCGGACGCTACCTCCGCAGCGGAGTGTAGGAGCAGGTGCGACTGGTACGGGTCTCGTCTGGTGACTTGGCTGCGTTGCTGAGCTGGTCACCGTTACCCGTGGCTTACGGTGTCGGCCACGGATTCCGCGAGTTTGACCATTTCCAGGTGATAGGTGCTCTTGGCCGGGTTGGGGTAGCGGACGCTGTGGCGGTAGTAGCGGTGGAAGGCGATGATGAGCGCTGCGTGCTCGATCTCCATGGGCAGTGCGGCGGCGGCCGTGTCCGACAGCGGTGTGACCTGCTGGTAGCCGTTCACCAGTGCGTTCAGTCGCTCCGTCGTGAGGACGCCGTCTTCCTGTGCCAGTCCCACCGCTGCCATCCCGAGGTCGAGCAGCGGGTCGTCGAGTGAGACGGTTTCCCAGTCCAGTACGGACAGGCTGCCGTCGTCGTGCACGATCACGTTGTCGGCGAAGAGGTCGCCGTGCGCGATCTTCTGTGTGCGTTCGCTGGCTGCTTCGGCGTTGCGGATCTGTGCCAGCTGGTCGGTGAGCCAGGTCGCGAAGGTGCGGTCGGCGAACTGCGGGATGAGGTTCAGCTGGGCGGGGGAGAGGCGGCGGGTGCCGGCCGGGATGTCGTCGAGGCCCTCCGACTGTGGGTCCAGGGCGTGGAGTTGCGCGAGGATGCGTCCCGCCTCGGGGAGCAGTTCTACGGGGAGCGGCTCATGCACTTGCCCCGCGATCCACTTCTTCAGGATCACGGGGCGGTCGCCGAGGCTCGTGATCAGCGATCCGTCGATGGCGGGGACGACCTCGGTGGTCGGCACGCCGAGGCGGAAGACGGCCTGGGTGTGCGTCGCCAGCCGGTGGGCGCTGTTCATGTCGTGGTTGTCGAGGATGGTCAGCGTGAAGTCGCCGCAGATGCTGGAGAGACGGAAGCTCGAGTTCGCCGCGCCTCCTTTGACAGGCTCCAGCTTCGCCTCGTTGAGGTTGTAGCGCTCGCACACGGCGGGCAGGTCGATCTGGTCCATCGTCGTGTACGTGGCCACCCGGTTCAGTCTCCTGTGTCTCTGTATCCGGCGGCCTCTCGGCGCCGGTCGTCCACGATCGAGGTCCAGCGTGCCCGGACCTGATCCTCTTCGTCCACCCACTGAGCGCGCGGCAGGTCGCCGGGCGGCTCCTCGCCTGCCATCAGATAGGCCAGCTCAAGGAGGTAGGCGAACTCCTCGCCCCGTACGCAGGCGCGCAGCTGCTCGCGTGCTTCGCTCAGCAGGGCGGGCTCGCCGAGCACGGCGGCGTGCAGGCAGAGGGCGAAGCGCACATACGCGATAGAGGAGGTCAGCCCGGCCTCGCGGGCCTCGTCGGCGAGTGCCTGGGCGCGGGTCGGTAGGTCGATGGCGACGCCTGCGTCCCGTACGAGTGAGGCGATCTTCGTCTGGATTTCCGCCCACCGGATGGACACTCCGGCCAGTGCGTCCTCGGCTCGGGTGATTTCCTCTCGGGCCCGTGGGCGGCCCTGGAAGGCGGCGGCGAAGGCCAGGCAGGCCTGCGACAGCGCGGCCTCACCCGGCTGGCCGAGGCGCAGCGCCTGATCGCGGTTGACCGCATAGGAGGAGCAGGCGAGCGCCATGTTCCCCTGGGTCCACCACAGGTCGCCGAGCGCACGATCGCGGCGCCCTTCCACACCGAGGGCCTCGGCGGTGGCGTACACCTGGGGAAAGCGCCCCACCCGGCGTGCGAGGTGGACCAGGCCGCGGGCCGCCGTGGGAGCGAGCCGCCCGCCGGCGTCGGCGACCTGACGCATCCCCCGCAGCGAGCGGTCGAAGTTCCCCAGGTCGCGCTCGCACTCCGCGAGGAAGTAGCGCGGCAGCTCCAGCAACGGCGCGGGCAACTGCCCGGAGGCCAGCACCACACGTAACTGCTCGGCGGTTTCGCCCCGATGACGGCGCTGGCGCCGTGCGATCGCGGACAACGCGACGGCCAGGGCCTCGGCGGGACTACTGATCGACGCCTCGCCACTCGCCCCGGCCGTGGACGGCAACTCAATGGGCTCCCACACGAAGTCGTCGACGTAACCGAATGCCGCGTCACCCAGCCAGCCCAGGTCCAGGCCGTAGTCGCGGGCGAGGGTGAGGCCCTGGCGCAGGGCGGCCACCAGACGGGTCCGGTCTGTGTCCGCTTCCCGTCCCAGGGCGTCGAGGGTGCGTTGCGCGGCCCGCCGCCAGTCCGCCTCACTCCAGCGGTCCTCGCTGGTCGAGTCCGCCTCCAGCATCGCCTCCCGTACGAGACTGTGCAGCCGGTACGGCCACGGGGCCCCGGGATCCATGTCCACGAAGGGACGCTCGACCAACTCAAGCGCCGGGGCATCGTGATCGAGGCCCGCGGCCGCCGCGGCCAGTTCGACGGAGAATGAGTCGAGCAGGCTCACCGCGCGCAGAACCCGCCTCACGCTCGGCGTGAGATCGCGGAAGGTCCGGGCCACCAGCGCCGGGAAGTCCAGATTGAACTCATCCAGCTCCGGTACGCGCCCGTTCCTGCGGTACAGGTCCAGGAACCGCATCACCGCGAGGTCCAGATACAGCGGCAGCCCATGGGAGTTGGCCGTCACCAGATGACGCGTACGGGTGTCCATGAGCGGCTGGCCGTCGACGGTCAACCGCTGGCACAGGTACGTCTCGCAGTCTTCCGCGGACAGATAGCCGACGGTGTGCTGGCGTGGCTCTGCCACCGCGCCGCCGACGAGCAGAGGCCAGAACTCCGCCCCGGCCCAGTCCAGTTGCCCCTCCAGCTTCGGATCGTCCCACTGCAGCCGGTTGCGCCCCGTGATGACGAACAGGACGTTCGGCATCAGCCACACCACCCGCTGGATCAGGCGCTCCAGATCGCGGTGCACCCGGTCCCTGACGTCCTCAAAGGTGTCCAGGAGCACGACGAGCGTGGCCTGACGCTTGGCCGGGACCCGGCTGAGATCCCACGCGAGCAGATGCGCGTAATAGCTGAGCGCCTCGAGGTCCGGGTCGGCCTCCAGGAGATCGGCCAGACGCCGGCACTCGGCCAGCGAACGCACCTGGTGGCGGCGGTCGCGCAACGCCCGTACGAGCGAGCGCAGCCCCTGCCCGACGAGCGCGCCCGTCGTCCCGGGCAGCGCCACGGCCTGTGCGACGTCCGCCAGCACCGACTGCATTTGCCCGGACATGGAGCGCGATCCCGGGAACCGGCTGAACCAGGTGCGGCGCCGCAGATACTCCTCGAGCGGCTCCCCTGGATGGTTGCGTTCCCAGTAGCGCTGAAACGCGATGTCGAACGCCGGCATAGGCTCGCCCAGCTCGGCGACGGCCAGCCGCAGGGCGAGCATCAGCGACTCGAAGTCCCCGCCCGCATCACGGGACAAGTCGATGCGCACCGGCGCCACCCGCCCCACCTGAGGATCCAGCGCAGGCCAGTTGGCGCCCCGCGTCTCGCTGTCCACCAGGTGCTCGGCGACGCCACGCGACAGCGTGGATTTGCCTATGCCTCCCACCCCGTAGAAGACGAGCACGTTACGCCGCGGCGCCTCCAGGTCCTCCACGTCGAACCCAGGCTCGCTCACCCACCGCGTATGGCGAGCGAGGCTCTCCGCCACCGTGGCCCACTCATCCCGCCGGTCGGCGAAGAAGTCAACGGCCTTCAGCTCACGGTCATTGGACCGGAACAGCGCACGCAGATCCGATCTGGACACTCTTGGCTACCCCCGGTCATCAACGACTCAACTCACCCAGCTCAGCAGCCTATTTGATGAGTGGTCAAGCACAGGTCGCGATCCGGACAAGGCCCAGGGCCGCAGATCCGTCTAACTAACTCCTCGGCACCTGCCTCCCGTTGCGATCGTGGCCGTCCCACTCTCGCGGAGCCTGGGCATCGACGTCGTCCTGCGTGGCCTGCCATGCCGGTTTACCTCCGCTCGCGCGGAGACCGGTCCGCAGGGTTCCAGTCGTCGGGCACCGTCGCCGGTTCACCTCCGCTCGCGCGGAGACTGGCACTCGAACGAGCGACGGCTCGGGTTCCCGTCGGTTGACCTCTGCCCGCGCGGCGACCGGGTGACCAGCCTGGTCCGCGACGAGCTGGACACCGGATCACCTCCGCTCGCGCGGAGAGCCAGAGAATGCGGTGCCACCCTCCCGAACGCCGATACGGATCACCTCCGCTCGCGCGTTGACCGGGCGACCTGCTCCGGGGTGAGGATCACAGACTGCGGATCACCTCCGCTCGCGCGGAGACCGTTGCTGCGCCTGCCGGGCCGGGGCGATCGGCTCCGGTTCACCTCCGCTCGCGCGGAGACTGGGCCACCAGCAGCGGGATCGGCGAGGGCACCCGCGGATCACCTCTGCTCGCGCGGAGACCAGACCACCGATGTACGGGCCCGCACGCAGGACGTCGGATCACCTCCGCTCGCGCGGAGACCAGGTTCGGCCGCCACAGCCGGTCCTGGTAGGCGGCGGATCACCTCCGCTCGCGCGGAGACCGTTGCTGCGCCTGCCGGGCCGGGGCGATCGGCTCCGGTTCACCTCCGCTCGCGCGGAGACTGGGCCACCAGCAGCGGGATCGGCGAGGGCACCCGCGGATCACCTCTGCTCGCGCGGAGACCAGACCACCGATGTACGGGCCCGCACGCAGGACGTCGGATCACCTCCGCTCGCGCGGAGACCAGGTTCGGCCGCCACAGCCGGTCCTGGTAGGCGGCGGATCACCTCCGCTCGCGCGGAGACCGGCCCAGAGTCGGCACGCCGTTCGCACTCGGTTCACCTCCGCTCGCGCGGAGACCGGTCAACGCGGGTGGATGACTACCTTGCTGAGGGGGGATCATCTCCGCTCACGCGGAGACCAGGACATGGCGGCCAAGGCGTTCTCCGCCGTGGCCGGATCACTTCCGCTCGCGCGGAGACCAGGAGCTCTGTGCGGGAGACGATGTCGATCCGGCCGGATCACCTCCGCTCGCGCGGAGACCAGGGCGTGCGGCTGCGCACGATCGTGCCTGCGCGCGGATCACCTCCGTTCGCGCGGAGACCGTGACACCACCGGCGTCAGCTTGGGCATCCCGTCCGGATCACCTCCGCTTGCGGGGAGACTGGGCCGTCATCGGCGGCATCTCGTCCATCAGCAGCGGTTCACCTCCGCTCGCGCGGAGACCGGGAGCTGGTGCAGGAGTACGGCACGCTGCCCGCCGGTTCACCTCCGCTCGCGCGGAGACCGGAACGCGGCACCAAGGTTGATGGTGTTGGCGGTCGGATCACCTCCGCTCGCGCGGAGACCGGCGTATATCCCACCGCGCTGGCCTTGTCCTCGACGGATCACCTCCGCTGGCGCGGAGAAGGTCGAACGTCAGGTTCTCCAGCAACCAACTGGACGGATCACCTCCGCTCGCGCGGAGACCGGGGGCTGCACCTCGGCACGAACACGCTGCGGCACGGATCACCTCCGCTCGCGCGGAGACCGGAAGGACGACTGGCTCTACGAGCTGTGGCACAGCGGTTTACCTCCGCTCGCGCGGAGACCGGGCCACCAGCAGCGGGATCGGCGAGGGCACCCGCGGATCACCTCCGCTTGCGCGGAGACCGGAGCAGTACCCCAGCGAACAGGATCGTGTGGGACGGATCACCTCCGCTCGCGCGGAGACCAGGCAGGATCGACGCCCTCTTAGTCCGCCTCGGCCGGATCACCTCCGCTCGCGCGGAGACCAGGATCTGGACGTGCGGGTTCATCGCACAGGCTCCGGATCACCTCCGCTCGCGTGGAGACCGGCCCGACGATGGGCCGCGGATCACCTCCGCTTGCGCGGAGACCGGGCGTTCCGCGGCGCGTTCGCCCTCGCGCTCGACGGATCACCTCCGCTCCGCTTGCGCGGAGACCGGCGCTGCTGGTGCTCAGTCGCTGCCTGCGCTGCCGGATCACCTCCGCTCGCGCGGGGACCGGGGCGGCGCGACCAGGACGTGGCAGTTCTACCCCGGATCACCTCCGCTCGCGCGGAGACCAGGCCGGTACCCACGCGGGCTGCTGTGTGTATGACGGTTCACCTCCGCTCGCGCGGAGAACGGCGCGACAAGTACCTCCCCGCGCTGGCCGAGTTCGGTTCACCTCCGCTCGCGCGGAGACCGATGCGGCGAAGACAACGGTTTCGTCTTGGACTGCGGATCACCTCCGCTCGCGCGGAGACCAGGTCTTGGACGGGCGGACCCCGAACGACAGCCGCGGATCACCTCCGCTCCCGCGGAGACCAGGTGTAGGCGTGGTAGGCGGCGTAGGCGTGGGCCGGATCACCTCCGCTCGCGCGGAGACCGGGCTAGGCGATCGGGTTCCTCTGGCTCACCGTGCGGTTCACCTCCGCTCGCGCGGAGACCAGCCACCCGTGATGACGGCGGCCGGGACGGGCACCGGTTCACCTCCGCTCGCGCGGAGACCAGCCGCTGCGCAGCGACCAGGAAGCGAAGAACGCCGGTTCACCTCCGCTCGCGCGGAGACCAGTGCCAGTCCTTGGCGTCCGCGTATCCGGCGATCGGTTCACCTCCGCTCGCGCGGAGACCAGTCCATGGCAAGCCCAAGCCCGCTCCTTGAGGACGGTTCACCTCCGCTCGCGCGGAGACCAGGTGATCGACTTCCTTCGTCGCTCGGACGACGACGGTTCACCTCCGCTCGCGCGGAGACCAGGGCCTGCCCGGCAAGGCCACGTTCACGATCTACGGTTCACCTCCGCTCGCGCGGAGACCAGCCGAACGCCGTCAGCCTGGGATGGTGGCCCCACGGTTCACCTCCGCTCGCGCGGAGACCAGTCTCCTCACCGGCCTCGCCGTATTCTCCCCTGCGGTTCACCTCCGCTCGCGCGGAGACCAGCCGCCGGACTCGCGCAAGTCCGACACAACCGGCGGTTCACCTCCGCTCGCGCGGAGACCAGGCGGCCCTGCACCGTGACCGCGCCCTCCACGACGGTTCACCTCCGCTCGCGCGGAGACCAGGGTGGCGCTGCCCGAGTGCTCGCGTGATGGTGCGGTTCACCTCCGCTCGCGCGGAGACCAGGGCCTCGACCTGGACTGGCTCACCGACGCCGCCGGTTCACCTCCGCTCGCGCGGAGACCAGGTTGAGCTGATCGAAGTGGGCCCTGCCCACACCGGTTCACCTCCGCTCGCGCGGAGACCAGCAGCCCTCGGTGCCCGCAAGGTCGATGTTCACCGGTTCACCTCCGCTCGCGCGGAGACCAGTCGGGCCCCGAGTTCGGTCGCGCCCCATGACGCGGTTCACCTCCGCTCGCGCGGAGACCAGTCCAAGATCCGGCAGATTGAGCGCGGTCGCGGCGGTTCACCTCCGCTCGCGCGGAGACCAGACAAAGGAGGGGGGACCGTGAAAGCCGGACAACGGTTCACCTCCGCTCGCGCGGAGACCAGGCGTTGAGGGCGTTCGGTGTTGGGTGGCCGGCCGGTTCACCTCCGCTCGCGCGGAGACCAGTGGGGCACCCCGCGGGCGCCAACAAGCCGGAGCGGTTCACCTCCGCTCGCGCGGAGACCAGCGCCACGCCTCCACCCCGTCTAGAAGGAGCTGCGGTTCACCTCCGCTCGCGCGGAGACCAGGAGAACCTGCCCCACGGCTGGGACTCGATCGTCGGTTCACCTCCGCTCGCGCGGAGACCAGGTGTTCTCGGCCTCAAGTACCGCGTTCCCGTCCGGTTCACCTCCGCTCGCGCGGAGACCAGGAAACTCGCGGCTGGCGCAGCCACAACCGCAACGGTTCACCTCCGCTCGCGCGGAGACCAGACTTGCTGACCTGGGATTCTACGTGGGCTTTGCAGTCTCTTTACCGTTGGTGGAGGCGCGGTGCATGGGCCCAGTCTATGAAGGCTGAAGGTGCCGATGGACCTCCTGTTTGTGCAGGTCGGGCTCGCTTGTCAGTGGGGGCTGTTAGTCATGGCGTCATGATGAAGCGCGACGTTGCTGTGCCGGTGTGCATGACTGTGGACGTCAGGTTCTGGGGCAAGGAGCGGGGCCTGCCGCGGCCGTATCCGGTGGTCTGTCACCTCCTGGATACCGCTGCTGTCTTCGGGGCGTTGTGGGATGTGCTGCTAGGGGAAGGGGTACAAGAGCGCCTGTCTCGGGCTCTTGGTCTGTCACCGGGGGAGGCGCGGTCGGTTCTGTCGTTCTGGGCGGGGCTCCATGATCTAGGGAAGATCACGCCGCCGTTCCAAGCGCAGGTTCCGGAAGCGTTCTCCGCGGTGCGTGGTGATGCCGCATACGCGTGTGCTCAGGGTGCAGAGCGGGAGCGGGCGTTCCGGCATGAGACTGCTACGCACTGGGCGCTGTCGCAATTGCTGGATGAGGCAGGCTATCCGGGGGCGCGGCGTACGTTGCGGCTGGCGGTGAGCCATCAGGTGGCCCAGTTGCTCGGCGGGCACCACGGCTGTTTCGGTCCAGTGCTCGAGGCGCGAAAGCTGGCGTCGGCGAGCGACTACCAGCCGGGGCTGGGGGAAGAGGGCTGGGCCCGGCAGCGTGCGGCACACTTTGCGGAACTGCGTCGTGTCACTGGTGCTGCTGCGGTGCCGCGGCATGGGCTGCCAGCTGAACTGGCTGTGATCGTGGCTGGGTTGGTGGTGGTCGCGGACTGGCTGGCTAGCCAGAAGCAGGCGATCATCCCCCTGATGCCGAGATCGGGCTGGCGGGGCACGCCCGATGACCTGGAGGCCCACTGGATCCAGGCGCGGAGGGCTGCTCCCGGGCTGGTGCGCAGGGCGCGTCTGGGGCGCGTCGACTTCACCGTTGAAAAGTTCGCGGACATGTTCCCGTTTGAGCCCAATGCCCTGCAGGTCGATCTCGTCGGCCGCCTCCCGTCGCTGGTGGAGGACAGGGGCTCGGGTCTGCTGCTCGTCACCGCTCCGACGGGTGACGGCAAGACCGAGGCCGCCCTGTACGCGGCCTCGGTCTTGGGTCGCTCGGCCGGCGCCCGGGGCCTGTATTTCGCCTTGCCGACGATGGCGACCGCGGACGCGATGTACCCGCGGGTGCGGGAGTTCGCCCGCGGGGCGTTGAGCGGGGAGCGCGCACTGACACTGCTGCACTCCATGGCCTGGCTCAGTCCGGCTTACCGCGACGACGGGCAGATGAGCACGGCCAACTCCGGTGAGGAAGCGGTCAGCGCCGATCCTGCCACCGAGACGGAGGCGGGAACCTGGCTGCGCGGCGCCAAGCGCGGCTTGCTCGCACCGCTCGGCGCGGGCACGATCGACCAGGCTCTCGCCGCGATTCTTCCGCTCAAGTACAACGCGCTGCACCTGTTCGGGCTGTCCGACAAGGTCTTCGTCGTCGACGAGGCCCACGCCTACGGGCCGTGGATGCATCAGCTGCTGTGCCGACTGCTGGAGTGGCTCGGCGCGTTCGGCGCACCGGTCGTACTGCTGTCGGCGACCCTCACCGGCCGTACGGCGCGCTCCTTGCTGGACGCCTACCGCCGCGGTGCTGGCCACAGTGAGGCGTCGGCGGTCGAGCCCTGTTACCCGGGGTGGCTGTATGCCGATGCCGCGACGGGTGAGGTCTCTGTGCCCCGGCACACGGACAGTGGTCGTGCCCGCACCCTGGACGTCGAGCTGCGCCACGTTGCCTGGGACGTCGGTGACGGGCCCGTCACGCCTGTCCGGCCCGGCGGGCGGCGCGCTGCTCTGCGCGAGGCACTGCGTCCCGTAGCCGAGGACGGTGGCACCGCCCTGGTGTGCTGCACCACGGTCGCCGAGGCTCAGCGCACCTATCGCGACCTGCGTCGCGCGTTTCCTGAACTGGCCGACCGCGACGGCGGTTTGAGGCTGCTGCACTCCCGTTACCCCGCCAAGGTCCGGCAGCGCATCACCGCCGAATGCGAGGCGGCATACGGCAAACCGGGGGGTGAGGGCGACGTGGCCCGGCCGCGTGAGGCGTCCATCCTGGTCGCCACCCAGGTCGTGGAGCAGTCCCTCGATCTCGACTTCGACCTGGTCGTCAGCGACCTCGCCCCACTGGCCCAGCTCCTGCAGCGTGCCGGCCGCGGGCGGCGCCACCAGCGCGGTGCCGCGGGTCGGCCCGCCTGGGCCCTGCCCGAGGACCATCCGCGGCTGGTGGTCCTCGAACCCGTCGACGCCGAGGGCATCACCCAAACCCCGCGAAGTTGGGGGACGGTGTACGACGCCGGGCTGCTGCGGCGCACCGCGGTCCTGCTCGCCGAGGAGGCACGCGGCGGCCTCGCCGTACCGGGGGATGTGCAGCGCTTGATTGACGGTGTGTACGCGGAGGAGTTCGTCGACCGGCTGCAGGAGGCGGCCGAGCGGGAACTGCGCCGTATGGACGCCGAGCGTGAGGCGGGGGAGATGGCCGAGGCGCACCTGGCCCGCATGGTGACGATCTGCGCGCCCGCCGACGTGGCGGGCAACCTTCATGAACTCAACCGCCGGGAAGCTGGTGTCACCCAGGATCTGCTGACGACCCGTCTGGGAGCCGACAGTGGCCGCGCGCTGTGCCTGTACGAGCAGGCCGACGGTGCACTCACGCTTGACGAGGCAGGGGACGTGCCGTTGCCGGACGGCGTCGGGCTGTCCCGTGACGACCTGGCCCAGATCATGGCCCACGTAACCCCCGTGCCGGGCCGATGGCTGCAGGGCGGCGAAGGCCACCCGCCACCCAAGGGCTGGGACAAGCAGCCCGTCCTCAAGGATCTGGTGCTGCTGCGGATGCAACCGGACACCAGTGATCGCGAGGGCGGCGGCGTGACCTGGAGCGGCCGCCACGGCACCCGCACCATCACGATCTCTGAGGTCGGCCTCGAAGCCGACTGAACCGATCAATTCCGGTCACTTCACCCGAAGTTGGATCCCTTGGACAGGAACCTTGCCCACGATGGAGGACGCACACAGCCCTCTGGAGCCGCAGGGCCGGTGCCAGCCCGCTCGCGCGGGCACCGGGGCTGGGTGTGCTCGCTCCCATGGACCGGAACCGGCTCACCTCCGCCCTCGCGGAGACCCCAGCCGCCATTGTGCCCGCCGATACACCACGATCAGGAGCCCCATGCCCTCCGGTACCTACAGCCTCCTCGATGAGCGCTGGATTCCGGTCCGCTGGACCGACGAGGCCCACCACGCCAGCACCACCCCCCTCCCCGCCCGGGTCGGCCTGCGGGAACTGCTGCTGCGCAGCCACGAGATAGCCAGCCTCGACATCGCCAACCCGCCCGCGCACGCCGCGCTGCTGCGGATCCTGTACGCCGTGACGGCCCGAGTGACCGAGCTGGACGAGTCCGTCCCCGGCGACTGGGGCACACGACGGGAGACCGTTCTCGCACGGGACTGCCTGCCGGAGGGCGGGATCAAGAGCTACTTCGACCGCTACGGCGAGCGGTTCTTCTTGTACGACCCTGCGGGCGGCCGACCCTGGATGCAGGATCCGCGCCTGGCCGAGCAGTGCGACACCGGCAACACCGCCGGAGTGAACAAGCTGATCATGACGCGCCCTTCGGGCAATAACCACGCCTGGTTCGGGCACGGCAGCGACACGGCCCCGGATCTCCCGGCCGTGCCGGAGGCGATCTTGAACCTGCTGGTGTGGCACTACTACGGACCTCCCGGCCAGTGCTCCGCCCGCAAGGTGAACGGGGTTAAGAGTTCCAACACCAAAGCCGGGCCGCTCCGCAGCGCTCTGTCCTACCACCCTGAGGGTGACACGCTCTTCGTGACCTTGCTCGCGGGCCTGGTGCCGCCCGAGGCCACGGTGCGACGTGAGGAGGACCTGTGCCCCTGGGAGTGGGAGCAGCTCCCGGACCCCGATGCCGCACCGCCGGTGCCGAAGGGCCCCTGCTCGCAACTGACGGCCTGCTCCCAGCACGCGCTGCTCCTCGTGCCGGACGAAGAGAACCCGAGGCTGGTCCGGGACGCTTTCATCACCTGGGCGTATCGCAACGGCCGTATCCCTCGCGCTGACGACTTCCTGATCTGGCAGTTCAAG
Organism: Streptomyces sp. NPDC002851; assembly: GCF_053591935.1. Taxonomy (NCBI): domain Bacteria; kingdom Bacillati; phylum Actinomycetota; class Actinomycetes; order Kitasatosporales; family Streptomycetaceae; genus Streptomyces; species Streptomyces sp. NPDC002851. Next base: position 26,808 of record NZ_JBSFUT010000016.1, read on the forward strand.
CAGGACAGCGAGCCGTCTGCGCGTCCGGTCGAGTCTCATCGCGCGCTGTGGCGCGACCTGGACGCGCTCTTGCTCAGGGAACCCTCCGGCACCGTCCAGCTCAGGCGGCCACGGGTGTTCTTCCACGCCGTTGAGGTCTCGGAGTACCTGCGAGTGCGCTCTCTCGGCTTCGATCAGGAAAGGGCGCAAGTCAAGGACACCCAGTTCGTCGACGGCACGACACCCCCCATTCTCGAGTTCGCCGAAGAGCGCGCCCCGCGCACCGCACCGGCAGTGGGCCGGATGCGCCAGCTCGGCGAGACGTACGGGCGCCGCCTGGAACAGGCGGTCAGGAAGGCGTGGGTGGAATACCTCCAGGATTCCAAGGCAGAAGGTGACGCCTGGGCGGCTGAGGCCGCGATCCACTACTGGCCGGCGGCAGAGGCCGAATTCTGGTCACGCTTCGGTGGCTTGGATCCCACCGGCACCGCTCTGGACGCCGGATTCGATCCGGCAGCCACCCGCTCGGCGTTCCTGCGCCTGGCCCTGAAGGCGTACGACGCCGTGACCGGCCCCGTCACCGGCACCCAGCGCGGCGCCAAGGCCGTGTCCCAAGCCCGGATCGAGCTCTACGGCGGCCCACGCAGAACGAAGCAGAAGCAGCCCGCCTAGCCCCTGGCACCCAACGCGAAGGATCACGAACACCGATGAGTACGCACAACAGCGCCGACACTGCCGACGCGTCCGCGCAGCGGCGCGAGCGCCTGCTGCAGTACACCGCAAGGATGGAGCAGCTCTGCCGGGACGACCCGGGAGCCCGCAGCGCCCTGCGCAGCGGACTGCGCCGCGCTCTGAACGACCGCCGCTCCTACCGGATGCACCGCTTCATCACTCCCTGGCTCTCCCGGCATGGCGTGCACCGGGAAAGTGCCCAGCGGGCCTACTACACGGTGGCTGCAATGATCGCGTCCCAGCCGCGCAGCAGCCCCGCCTCCACCGTGGCTGATGAGGAAGCCGGGTCCGGCTCTGCACCGCCGGCAGACCACACCGCGGCCGCGGAGGAGCCGGTCAAGGAGAAGCGCGCCGCACGGTACGGCCAGAGCCTGGGCGCGTCCTTCGCAGTGGCCGTCACCGGAAGCTCGGTGAGGGACAAGGAGATGCGCGAGTCCACGGCCGAGACCCGACTGAACCTGCTCACCCGGCAGAGCACCGAGGGACTGCACCGCCATCTGCCCGCCGCCGTCGGCTACTTGCGCGACCTGGACGTCCCCGTCGACTGGGCCCAGCTCCAGGACGACCTGATGGCCTGGCCGTACCACTCCGGGCGGATCGCCCGCCGCTGGCTCCAGGACTACTACCGGCGGCGCGACGAAGCCCTTCGCCAGCAGGCCGACGACGCCGACCGTGCCGACGCCACCGCAGCCGTCGCCGATTCCTGACAGAACCAGAACCGCCTTTCCACCCCCTGCAGCACCACACCGCTAGGAGACAGCCATGATCCCTATCGCCCGTTTCATCGACATCCACGTCCTGCAGACCATCCCGTTCGCGAACCTCAACCGCGACGACACCAACTCCGTCAAAACCGTCCAGTATGGCCATGCGCTGCGCACCCGGGTCAGCAGCCAGTCCTGGAAGCGTGCCGTCCGCGCCCTGTTCGAGGAGCAGATCGGCCAGGCCGCGCTGCGCACCCGACGCATCGGAGAGCGCGTCACCCAGGAACTCCAGCGCCGCGACTGGCCGCAGGAACTGGCCCAGCGCGCAGGCGCCCACATCGCCGCGGCCAGCAGCATCAAGTTCGAACTCGCCAAAAGCTCAGCCGAATCCAAGCAGACCGTCCCCAACAAGGCCCTGACCAATGCCCTGGTGTACGTCCCCGAGACCGCGGTCACGGAGCTGGCCGACCTCGCCGCCGAGCACCGCGAGCATCTGAACACCGCCAAGGACATCAAGAAGCCCACCGACAAGAGCGTCCTACCCAAGGACGCGGTCGAGGCCGTCCTGCGCACCCGCAACGGGGTGATCAACCTCTTCGGTCGCATGCTCGCCGAAGTCGACGACGCCAGCGTCGACGGAGCCCTACAGGTCGCCCACGCCCTGACCACCCATGAAACCGACGTCGAACTCGACTACTTCTCCGCCGTTGACGACATCACCGCCGCCTGGGGCGACGCCACCGGCAGCGGTCACATGGGCCACGCCGAATTCAGCGCGGGCACCTTCTACCGCTACGCCACCGTGGACCTGCGCGACCTCGCCCACAACATCGGCGACGACCCGCAGGCCGCCCGCGAACTCACCACGGCGTTCTTGACCTCCTTCATCGAGTCACTGCCCCAAGCCAAGAAGACCTCCACCGCCCCGCACACCATCCCCGACCTGGTCCACATCTCGGTGCGCTGCGACCGTCCCCTGTCGTATGCGGCTGCCTTCGAAGAGCCCGTCCAGGCCCGCGCCCAGGGCGGCTTCGCCGAGGTCTCCCGCACCCAGCTCGCCGACTACGCCCAAGCCGCCAACACCCTCCTGGGCACTGGCCGCATCCTGCGCTCGGGCTGGGCCGGCCTGGCGGCCAAGGAACTCACCGGTCTCGGCGAGCGTCACACGTCCTTCGACGGCCTGGTCACCGCTGCCCTGGACACCGCCCTCGCCCAGAACACGGCCGGGGCCACCGCATGAGCCCCGGCACCGAGACTGGCACCGCGCCCGAGGCCGGACTGCTGCTGCGGCTGGCCGGGCCCCTGCAGTCCTGGGGGGAACGCAGCCACTTCAACGACCGCGACACCGCACGCTTTCCCACCCGTTCCGGCGTCATCGGTCTGCTCGCCGCCGCCCTCGGGCGCCACCGAGGACAACCCCTGGACGACCTCGCCCGCCTGTCGCTGACCGTCCGCACCGACCGCCCCGGCGTCCTCCTCAGAGACCTGCACACCGTGGGCGGCGGCCTGCCCCCCAAGGCCACCGTCACCACAGCAGCAGGCAAGAAGCGCTCTGGCGACAAAGCCACCGTCCTCACCCACCGGATGTATCTGGCCGACGCCTCCTTCACCGTGGCCCTCACCAGCGCACCCGAGGACACCCCCGTCCTCGACCAGTTGGCCACCGCCCTGCGCTCGCCGCAGTGGCCCCTCTTCCTGGGCCGACGCTCCTGCCCGCCCGAAGGCCCGCTGCTGCTGGGAACCACACCAGACGCCCTGCGCCACCTCCTGCTGCTGCCCATCGCAGCACCCCGACCCACAAACGGCGCCACCGGCATCGACTTCCTCTCCGACCAGCCACTGGACCGCCTTCCCCTCGACGCGATCGAAGCGACAGCCACCTCCAGCCCTCTGGACGGCGCACACCCCTCCAGCGAGGTCAACGACCAGCCCGTCTCCTTCCACCCCCGCACCCGCGCCTACCGCACCCGCCCCCTGTACCGGCGCACCCTCACCCTGCCCGCCGACCAGTACGCGGGCCTGGGCACCGCCCACCTCAACGCTCTCGGCACCTACGTGCACCAGCACCTGAATCACCCAGAAAGGAGCCGTCGTTGACCACCACGTGGCTCACCCGCATCGTCCCCGACCCACGATCCCCCCACGCCCAGCGCGACCTCACCGCAGCCGACGCCGCCGTGGGCCTGCACCGCCGCCTCATGGCGCTCTACCCCACCGACGCCGGCCCCGACCCGCGCGCCCAATTCGGCGTCCTCTTCCGCACCGAGGACACCCCCACCGGCCCCCACATCCTCCTCCAGAGCACCCACGCCCCTGACCTCTCCCGCCTGCCCGACGGCTACGGCACCTCCCACAGCCGCCCCCTCGACGCCCTCCTGGACGCCCTCAAGCCGGGCCTGACCCTCCGCTACCGCTGCGTCGCCAGCGCCGTACGCAAACCCGGCGCGACCACCCGCGAGCTCTACAACCTGCCCGCCGTCGTCCCTCTCAACGGCCCCGCGGCAGACGAATGGTGGCTACGCCAGGCCGACGCCTCAGGACTCAAACCCCTCACCCTCCACTCCCAACCCCTCGAAGCAGCCCAGGGCACACGCGGCCCCCGCAACACGGACAAGCGACACCGCATCCGGCACGCCCGCACCCGCTTCGACGGCACCGCCGCCATCGTCGACCCCGCCCAGCTCCGCAAGAAGATCATCGAAGGCATCGGCCGCGGCAAGGCATACGGCTGCGGCCTGCTCAGCATCGCCCCCGCACGGAACCCCACATGACCTCCACGACCCCAAAACCCCCACCCAGCACAGCGGATGCCCGGCGCAAACTCGCCGCCCCCACCGTCGCCATGCTGCCCCGCATCGCCGACTCCCTGTCCTTCGTGTACCTGGACATCGTCCGCATCCACCAGGACGACACGGGAGTCTGTGCCGAGGTCACCAGCGAACGCCGCGGCACCGAAACCATCTACCTGCCAACCGCCGCCCTCAGCTGCGTCCTCCTCGGACCCGGCACCTCCATCACCGCCCGCGCCCTGGCCACCTTCGCCCGCCACGGCACCACCGTCCTCGTCACCGGATCCGGCGGCGTCCGCTGCTACGCCGCCGCCCAGCCCGACTCCCTCACCACCACATGGCTCGAACGCCAGACCCGCGCCTGGGCCGACGACACCCGACGCCTGGCCGTCGCCACCGCCATGTACGAAAAGCGCTTCGGCAAGGACACCGTCCCGCCCGGCACCACACTCGCCCAACTACGCGGACTGGAAGGCCAACGAGTCAAGGCCCACTACCGCCTCCTCGCCCGCCAACACAAGATCGGCCGCTTCCGCCGCACCTACGACCCCGCATCCTGGGACACCCAGGACCCCGTCAACCTCGCGCTCTCCTCGGCCAACACCTGCCTGTACGGCATCGTCCACGCCGCGATCCTCGCCCTGGGCTGCACACCCGCCCTCGGCTTCGTCCACAACGGCAACCAGCAGGCATTCGTCTACGACATCGCCGACCTCTACAAAGCCGACCTGACCATCCCGCTCGCCTTCTCCCTGCACGCTTCGCCCAACCCCGAAGCCGAGGCCCGACGCTCCTTCCGCGACGGCCTACGCCTGTTCAAACTCCTCCCGCGCATCGTCACCGACATCCAAGACCTCCTCGAACCAGGCACCACCCGGGAGGTCCCCGACCCCGAAGAACACCTCGTCGACCTCTGGGACCCCATCGCCGGCCCCATCCCCGGCGGCACCAACCACGGAACCGACACCTGACACCACAGCCCAAGGAACCCAGCCCGTGGCCTCCATGATCGTGCTCTCCGCCACAGCCGTCCCCGACCACCTCCGCGGCGCCCTCACCCGCTGGCTCCTGGAGGTCACTCCCGAGTTGTACGTAGGCACCGTCTCCGCCCGCGTCCGCGACGAACTCTGGGATGCGGTAGCCGCATGCACCGGGGACGGGATGTCCGTTCTGGCCTACCCCAGCGACAAGGAACAGGGCTTCGAACTCCGCACCGCAGGAACACGACGCCGTACCCCAAGAGACTTCGACGGCCTCACACTCGTCGCTACCAGCAAGATGGCAAAGGAACTGCAATGCCCCGATAGCTTCGCAGGTCACGAAGCCTGCTCTCCGCGCGAGCGGAGGTGAACCGGCGAGTCCCTCGGCTGCGGCGGTCATGGCCATCTGCTCTCCGCGCGAGCGGAGGTGAACCGTTGAACAAGCGCTTCCGCAATGGCACGTGGTTCTGCTCTCCGCGCGAGCGGAGGTGAACCGCTGTACGAGGTCGCCGCCCACGTCCAACTCTCCTGCTCTCCGCGCGAGCGGAGGTGAACCGGGTGCGGCGGGACGTGTCACGGTGCCTCCCCACTGCTCTCCGCGCGAGCGGAGGTGAACCGGCGCTCAGTTGACCGGCACGCCGTCCTGGCTGCTGCTCTCCGCGCGAGCGGAGGTGAACCGGCGCAGACACCGCCCGGCTCGACTAAAGAGACCTGCTCTCCGCGCGAGCGGAGGTGAACCGCGACGTTCGGGACCCGCCCCGTTGGATTTCCACTGCTCTCTGCGCGAGCGGAGGTGAACCGATGAGCCCGATCTTCGGCAACACATTCCTCGTCTGCTCTCCGCGCGAGCGGAGGTGAACCGCCGGAGGCCGCCGCGTGAGTCCCAAACGAGGACTGCTCTCCGCGCGAGCGGAGGTGAACCGGACCACGGTGTAGAGGATCAGAGGGGTGAACGCTGCTCTCCGCGCGAGCGGAGGTGAACCGCCGGGCTCTCCGGCCCAAGGGTGGACCGCCTCCTGCTCTCCGCGCGAGCGGAGGTGAACCGTCACTGGTGGTGTGCACGCAGGTCGCAGAGGCCTGCTCTCCGCGCGAGTGGAGGTGAACCGTCACTGGTGGTGTGCACGCAGGTCGCAGAGGCCTGCTCTCCGCGCGAGTGGAGGTGAACCGCTCGTCCACGACCATGCGGCCTGGTTCGAAGCCTGCTCTCCGCGCGAGTGGAGGTGAACCGACCCGTCGCGTATAGAGGAGACGTTTGGGGTCCTGCTCTCCGCGCGAGCGGAGGTGAACCGGAGTCGGACCGGATCGCGTCCACCGCGGCGATCTGCTCTCCGCGCGAGCGGAGGTGAACCGAGAACATGGTCAGATCCTGGCACGCGGCAGCCCTGCTCTCCGCGCGAGCGGAGATGAACCGGCGGCAGGCGACGCCTATACCGCCACGATCGACTTGTCTCCGTGCGAGCGGAGGTGAACCGAGGCGGTAGCAGCGCCGGGCCGTCACCATCGCGTGCGCTCCGCCGACGCCGGTGTTGATCCGGTCGTCCCGCTGCTCTCCGCGCGAGCGGAGGCGAACCGGCGGATGCCGCCTCGGTCGTCACTATGGAGCCGGAGGACCCCGGTACAGCGGATTCCTCCGACGCGTATGGCTTTGATCCGCCTGTTCGCTGTCAGTGCTGCGATCTAGAGTGGTTCCTGAGGTCGGGTCGTATGCGGGGAGCCCGGCCGTACGGGGAGGGTGTTGTGGCGGAGAGCGGGGCGGTGGACCCCGAGATGCTCAAGGCGCAGGCGATCGCGACCGCGATGGTGGTGGCTGCCACGCCGAAGCAGTTGCGGGTCGAGGGCGAGACCCTGTCGACGTTCAAGAAGCGGGTGGACCGGCTGCTCATGCAGCTGGAGAAGTCCAAGGCCGCGCCGAAGAACATCGCCAACGGCATGTTGCCGTCCGGGCGTCTGGGGGACTTCGACGAGGCTCAGGATCTGCACAAGGCGTATCAGCACGTCCATGGTCAGTTGGAGAGCCTGTCGAAAATGTTGGGCCTGCAGATCGAGGCCTTGGTGACCACGGTGGACGCGTCCAAAGCGGGCTATCAGAACCTGGACGCGGAGGTGAAGGACCAGTTCAGGCGCATCCGTACCGAGGCAGACGCCATTACGGAGAAGTGGCACCGGCAGGAGGCTGAACCCCGGGGCCGCGGCGACGCTGGGGCTGGTGCCGGGGCGTCCGAGCCGGCACCGGAGCCGACGGACAAGGAAGCGGGGGGGCTGTGATGTCGGTCTCCGACTGGATAAAGGACACGCAGGACCGGGTCGTACGTTCCGGCATTACCGCCCGCTTTCAGACGTACGACCCCGAGCAACTGTGGGCGATGGTCTCAGCCGCGGACGGCTCCACCCCCAAGGAACTGGGCGATCTGCTGACAGCGGCGGCGAAGACGATCCGCCAGATCGGCAGCGACCTGCGCGACCACAGCATGGCGGTGGAGTGGGACGGCGAGGCCGGGGATGCCTTCCGCAAGTGGTGCCACAAGGCCGCGATGACGACGCTGCGCCTGGGTGACTACAGCGAGTCCGCCGGCAAGTGGATGAGCCACGCCGCCGACACCTTGTATGAGGTCAAGCCGCAGATCGAGTCGCTGCGCAACCAGACCAAGGCATCGCAGGCGATCCTCAACGCCCACTCGGCCAACAACGCGGACGTGGGCAACCACGGCGGCGGCTCGTCCGACGCCGAGGTGAAGAGCGCGAAGTCGCAGTACTCCAAGGACCATGCGGATGCGGCCCAGTTGATGACGAAGCTGGCCCAGTCGTACTCGGCCTCGACAGAGCAGATCCAGAAGCTCGAGGCTCCCAAGTTCCCCGAGCTTCCGGAACGGTTTGTACCTCAGGCGAAGAACATCGACTCTCGAGGTGATCTTGCGCGCGATGCCTACACTGGTGCGTCTACACCGTCGCCTGGCTCTATAGGCGCGCACGCCGTACCGGCTTCCCCTGCCGGTAGCGGCACTACGCATCCGGCGCAGGTGACGCCGCCCGACACGAGTCCATTGCCTCCGAGCCGTCCTGTCGGCACAGAGATCGACAGTGTGGTGGCTCCGCCGGAACCTCCGACAGCACCTGTTGCTCCGAGCCCCGGCACGCCACCAGTTGGCAGGCCGGACGGCGCAGCTCCGCCGCCCCTCGCGGTGCCTCCCCTTCCCGGACGTCCCGGCCCAGTGCCCGAAGCCCTGCCGACCGGAAGGCCGACAACCGGCGGGCGCGCACCGTTGCCTCCCTCCCAGGGAGCGATGCCAGGGCGAGGGACTCCCCGGCCTGTGGGCGGCGACAACGGCATCATCGGGGGTCGTCAGGTTCCGTCGGCCAATCGCCCCTCCGGACCTGTACCGCGCGGCACGGTCATTGGGGAGACGCCCCGTCCAGGGCAGGCAACAGTCGGTCGGCCGACCACGCCTGGCATCCCCGGTGGCACTGGAGGAGCCCCAGGACCGAGGCCGGGAGCGCCACCATCTAACGGCATTGTCGGAACACCCCGGCCCACGACATCCGGGGGAACTCCAGGAGCGCCCCGGAACGCCACTCCTGCCTTCCGCGGGGTCGTAGGCACTTCGCACAGCCCCGAGCCCAGGCAGCAGGCTGCTGCCCGGACGGCAGGCAGTCCGACCGCAGGTGGTGTCACTGGAGGAGTGCCGCGGCCAGCGGCTCAGGGGCGCAGCACTGGCTTCACCTCGGGCGGCAGCGGCCTCGTCCGTTCCGAGGGCGGCGCCAGCGATCCAACGCGCCCCGGACAGAGGCCACATGAGGGCTCCGCCTCTCCAACAGACCAGCACAGCCCTCCGCAGAGCCACGACCGCTCAAGCGGCCGCTCGGGTTACGCGACTGAGCCTGAAGAGACCTGGTATCAGGATCGGCGGCGGCCCATTCCACCCGTGATCGAGTAATGCCGCGCCGAACCATTACGAGGACGAGGATGCCCAGCAGCGGGACAGCACGACGCTACGGCCGAACGGCAACCGCAGCTCTGGCGCTGCTACTGACAGTTGTCGCAGCGACGCCGGCCCACGCCGCCAGCATCCGGTCACAGCAGTGGCATCTCGACGCCATGCACGCGGACGAGATGTGGAAGACCAGCACAGGCAAGGGCGTCACAGTCGCGGTCATCGACAGTGGCGTGGAGACCCCGATGGAACTGCGCGGCCAGGTGCTCGACGGCAAGGACTTCACACCCGAATCCGGTGATGAGCACGATGACCTCGACGGGCACGGCACCGGCATGGCCGCACTGATCGCCGGCACGGGAGCAGGGCCTGGTGGCGACGGCGCCTATGGGTTGGCCCCAGGCGCCAAGATCCTCCCCCTGAGAGTGTCGACCAGCACCGGCGGGCCGGCCTTCGACAAGATGCTGACCTCCGCCGTCCGGTACGCTGCCGACTCCGACGCACAGATCATCAATATCTCCATCGCTTCCTCGAAGAAGATCTCGGGCATGGACGAAGCCGTCCGGTACGCACTGGCCAAGGACAAACTGATCTTCGCTGGTGCGGGCAACGGCGGTGAGCTCGGCAATCCCACCGAGTATCCCGCAGCAACGCCGGGCGTGGTGACCGTGACCGCACTCGACCGAGACATCAAGGTCACCAAGGAGTCCAGCCACGGACCCCATGTGGATCTGGCGGCCCCTGGGGACGAGATGGTCGCCGCCTGCGCGGGCAAGACCGGTGTGTGCAAGTCGCACGGCACCAGCGACGCAACCGCCATCGCCTCCGCCTCCGCCGCCCTCATCTGGTCGAAGCACCAGGACTGGACCAACAACCAGGTTCTGCGGGTCATGCTCAACACCGCGAGCAAGCCCAAGAGCGGCAAGAAGCGCACCGACTACCTCGGCTACGGCGCCATCCGCCCCCGTATCGCGCTGAAGGCCCCAGGTGATCCCGGTCGTGCCGATAAGTACCCGCTGCCTGACCTCGCGGCTGATGCCTCCAGCTCGCCATCCCCCGATGATGCAACTCCCGGCACCAGCAGGCAGAAGGATCAGCCGCCGACACAGGAGGCCGCACCGAACTCTGGCGAGGGCACCACGGCGCCGTGGATTGCTCTGGGCGTCGGCGCCGCGGTCCTCTTGGGTGTCGCAGTCGCAGTTCCCGTCCTCCGTCTCCGGAGGCGCTGACGCCAAGGACACCAGCGACTTCTCGGGAACTGACTTGGTCTATCCCTCATCCTCCTCACATTTCTTGAGGAGGTCGGTGGTCTCCGTGTTCTTGAGGAGAACATCGTCACGGGCGTCAGATTCCAACCCCGCAGGCGACTTGAACCCCTTCTCTTGGGCCGCCGTCCAGGAATGGAGCATGGCGATGCTCTGATTGCGGAAGAAGTCTGGAGTTGATCCTGGGCGGCCTGCTCGCCTTGGCGCTAAAGAAGCAGCCGCCTGCCACCCCACGCCAGTCGTATCCCCGTTGCCTTGACCTGCACTTTCTCCCGCCGTGCCTACTCTCAGCGGACAGAGCCTCCCACGGTGATGGAGTTGGCTTCTTCCGGGCACGTGGTTGCGTCTCGGACATGTCGTTGCAGGTCAACGTTTGGTGCAGCCGAACCGTTTGCCCGCCGTGTCGACGAAATTCTCGAACAGATCTAGCGTGCGGGGAACGCCTGGCTGCCCCATGGCGTCGTGGTAGCTCTGCCCGATGTCCATGGAGAAGTACGTGGGCCTACCCGAGCAGTCAGCGACCACATGCCAGGAGTCGAACCCCGAGACCCGATGACCCGCCACCTGTGCCTGCTCCTCATACCCGCGCGAGGACCGAATGCCCGCGATGATGTGCGGCTCCTGGGTCACGACAAATGTGGCGTGCCCCTCAACCTCGCACGACCAGACAGGCTTGGTGCGATCCTGGAGCCTCTCAAGGATGTTCGCCTGGCCCTTCTTCCCGGGGAACTGCAAGCCGTCAATGCCACATACCGCACTGCTTTCTGATGGGCGCGCATTGGGGGCAGCAATGAGGGCGTCGGGGGCGCTGAGGGCTTGTTTCCCCGCACAATTGGCGCTCTTGGCGGCGTTATTGGCGACTTCGGTCAGCATCCGGGAGACCTTCATCGGGTCCGATCCCTCCGGAGCGTATGCCTCGACGATGGCGGGACCGTCGTCTGTGGTGCAGGCGTCGGGGAGCAAAACCCAGCTGTGGTCTGAGCCCACCGCACCCGTGGCACCGTCGGCGAAATAGGACATCCTGGCCGGGCTCAGCCAGCGACCATTGTCCGCGAAGGGGAAGTCGCCGCGCTCGCGGCTCCCCGAGATCTTCAGGGATTCGGTCTCTGACCCCAGAAGGAAGGATGAACTATCCACGGTGCAGGTGAAGTCAAGCCGGTCACCTGACTCGACATCCAGAGCCACTCCGTCGGCAATACGTCCGGACTTGGTGAAGACGGAGCCCGCCGATTCGGCGGATACCAGCCCTCCGCACACGCTTTCCCGGCCGAAGAGGTTGGTGTTCAACCACAGATGCGCACCCACGGCCAGGACGACGACTGCTAGGGCTGGGGCAATGATCTTCCGTCCGAGATGTGGTCGGCCGCTGCTGTTCGTCATTTCATTTCCTCGTACGCAGTGCCGTGAAGGCGTCCTCGCGCCCGGTGATGAAGCTCTGCCTCGCCTCGCCCATGGCATGCCCGTGCGCCTCGGTACCACCGATGCCGTGCTCGCTGCCCCAGCCGCGAAGAAGCGTGTTCGTACCGCCGATGCCGGTTTTTTCGGAAGATGCGGTGCTGTCCTTGGACCTGGCCGCGTCCTCGGCTGCGGCAGCTACGTCCTTGGAGTACTCGTAGGTCGCCGCGTTGAGCCCACACCGTGGTACAAGAGCGGCAAAGACCGCACCGACTACCTCGGATACGGAGCCATCCGCCCCCGCATCGCATTGAAGACCCCCGCCCCTGGCCCTGCCGACAAGTCCCCTCTGCCCGACCTCGCGGCCAACACTCCCAAGTCCCCGTCTACCGATGATGCAACTCCCGGCAGCAGCAGACAGAATGATCAGCCGCCGGCACAGGAGGCCGCACCGAACTCCGGGGAGGGCGCCACGGCGCCGTGGATCGCTCTGGGCGTCGGCGCGGCGGCGCTGTTGGGCATCGCAGTCGCGGTTCCCGTCATCTGTTCCCGGAGGCGCTAACGTCAACTCGGCCGGCGACGTAGCAGGGCGTGCGCCTTGGTCTATCCCTCATCCTCCTCGAACTTCTTAAGGAGGGCAGTGGTTTCTCCGTTCGTGCGGGAAACGTCGTTAAGGGAGTCGCTCTCCAGTCCGGCAGGAAGCTTGAACCCTGGTCCTTGGGCTTCTGCCCACGAGCGGAGCATGGTAAGGCTCTGATTGCGGAAGAGGTTCGAGAGTTCCTGGTTGGTGTCTCCCAATTCCTTCTTCCAGTTGCTGACGATGTGTCCCACAGGGTTGGCTTTATATTCCGGCACTTCGGTTTCAGAGGAAGATGCCATGGCGTTCCGTACGCGCTTCCTCCAGTTCTCGGCGTCCGCTTGCTCGAGACTGGATGTCACATGGCTGGCGATGCCGTCGTATGAGCCGAGGGCCAACGAGTTCCCCAGAGATGAATTCCTCAGCGAGGGCGTCTTCCCGTCCTTGTGTATGTCGGAAAGCTTCTGCGCGGCGTGACGCCCTTCCGCGCTTCTCATTTCGGCATACGCCGAAGGTTCTTCTGACACGGCCCTCATGAGGGGAACCAGTTCGTCATCAGCTACCGTCATACGAACCTGCCCCGAGAGGTCCTTCCAGGGCTTTTCATCAGAAAGGTGCAGTACGTAATCTGCGTCGAGTCCCCTGAGGATTTCATGCGTGTCGAAGGTGTAATCGGCAAGGAGCTGCGCCAGTGGAGTCCTCAATGAGCTCTCAATGGTGAGACTATTACGCTCGCGGAGCTGTCTGCTGATCGATGAGATGATCTCGCGCATCGACTGGGCCTGCTCCATGGAGTGCTGTCCAGGCTTGTCGCCTGCCGCGGCGTCCTTGAGCCTCTCAGCCAGTGCTGAGCAGTCAAGCCCGTCTAGCTGGCCCCCTCCGAGAGCCTTCTCGATACCCTTGTCTGCGCTGATATCGGCACAGGTGACGGTGTCGTCATCCGAATTCACCCACACCCAGGTGCCGATGCCCCCAGCCGTCAGAACGGCAATGCCGACCGTCAGCACTGCCACTCGCATGCCGCGAGTAGAAAACAGGGACACGAAGATCCTTCCCGTTCTATCCACAATCTGAGCTAGCTGGGAGTGTCCTTGAGCATCCCCGCTGCGTCCCCAGCGCCACGGCTGTGCCCGGAGAGGATTGCCTCAGTGAGGTCCTCCGCCATCTCTCTACCTTGCTTGGTCTTCAGGTCGTAACGCTCCTCGCCCCAACCGTGCACCATCAGCTGCATTTGCTCCCGTGCCTTCAGAAACCGGTCATTGACGGCCTCGTTGGCCTCAGCATCAGCGTCTTCCTTCAACTCGCCGCCCCAAGCCCATGCCCATGTGTCCACGCCTCGTTGCAGGGCGTCTCCAACCACGATCGACCCGCCCGCCGTTGGGATGGCCATCGGGGTAACAGCGCCGCCGATGATGTGGTAGGCGACCTTGGACTTCCAGTCCGCGTCGGAATATGCGTCCATCCGATCGTCATCGAGTACGTCCTCGCGGATTGAGGTGAAGACGCCCATGGCTGCACCCGCCTTGTTCAGCGTGTTGCGCTCGGAGGTTGACGTGGCATCCTTCGGGAGGTGGTTGAGTTCGTCGTTGATGAAACGGGATTCAGCCTTGTGTAGCGTCCCGTATGCCTCCGGATCATCGGAAAGCCCTCGCATGACATGAATCAGGCTGTCTGCATGAGACGCCATATGCGCCTGGCCCGGATGCTTCTCGTCCGGGAAGAACCCATCCTTGGCATGCAGCGGATAGTCGCCGTTGAGCCCACCGAGGATTTCGTGGGAGTCAGGCGCGTATTCGCCGAGCGCCTGCGCGATGGGCATTCTGAGGTTCTCGTGGATCTCGGTGTCGGTCCCGCCGTCCAGAACGTTGATGATCTCGTTCATGACGCGGGCCTGTTCCGGGCTGTGCGTGTAGGCAAGCCGGGGATGCTCGTTCTCGCCGATCGGACGATGCCCGGTCGCGGCCGCCTCCAGGGCTGCTGCGAGCCCCTGCCTGCTCGTCGGGTCGTCTTCTTGGGTCCCGGTTGCGTAGAGGATCTTCGGCCAGTCTCGTACCGCCCCGTCTGGCGCTCCCTCGCTGTCGCCCGCGAGGTACTTCAGGTGATTGTTCCCGACATGGTTCTCACCCTCGCCGTTCCCCTTGGGGTCGAAGAAGGCAGTGGCGGCATCGGGATGCTCACTCATGACCTCCATGAGGCCGTCGATGGCATCACTCTTGATCCCCTCGTGGCCCCCTCCCACCTGCGTGAACATGCCCTGGTGATCCTTCTCGGCCTGAATGAGGTCGTCTCCGAGCTCGTACAGGAATTGGCCGTCGAACCGGGCATTGCTGTCCTTCATCAAGCTGACGAGGGACTGGTAGCCATACAAGGGGTCGGTCTTGCTGCCGAAGTTCTTGACTCCGGTCTTGTCGAGGTCGTTCGTCCACTCGCGATAGAACTTGCCCTCGTCGCTGGCGAGCCACTTTTTGAACGCCGGGGAACCAGGCGGCATTTTGGTGACGTTGCCCTTGACTTCGGTCGCACGGGCGACTGTTGTGGCCAGGCCCTCGCGCAGCTCCGCATACTGTTTCCGCTCTGCCTTCCCGCCGTCGCGTGACAGGTTGTTCAGCTGGTTGGCGAGTTTGACGGTGCCGTCGGTACCCATGCCGGTAAGGAACGTCTGGGTGAAGCCCTTCCTGTGCTCGTTGTCGCGGAAGGCTCGCTGGAGCTCTGCGCGTTCGGCGGCAGAGACCTCTTCGCCTCCGTTGATGCGCATGGCGATCTCTTTGGCGTGCGCGGCTTCGTACTTCTCGACATCGCCCTGTGCTTGAGTGTTGAAGCCGTTGATCGTTCCGTCCCGTACGTCGCTGTCGAGAACAACGGCTTCAAGGGCGATCTTTACACCGTCGTCAGCGTCGGTGACGGCCTTGACCGCTTGCTGAATACGTTCCGCCCAGCTGGATTCGGCGCCTCGCAGGTCCGGGTCGTGCTGGGCTGCCCTGACTTCTTGCGGGGATAGGCGGGAGTAGTCGAGCTGCACCATGCCTTGGTCGGACACGCGCATGCCCGCTTTGACGGCGTCATCACGCACTGCCTTGACCTTGTTACGGAGATCGACGAACTGAGCGTGGGCGTCCCGCAGGAGGTCAGCAATGGCCTTTGCCTCCTTCTGGGCCGCCTTGTACTCGCTCAGCGTGATACGGAAGCGGGCGTTAGCCGCCTCCGCGCTCAGGCCCTGCCAGGTCGGGCACAGGGTGATGCCATGGACACTCTTGTCGTACGTGTCCTCGAGCTTCTTGAACTTGGCCGCCATGGCGTCCCATTGCTCGGCCGCCGTGGTGAGCTTGGACAGGTCCGTCGTCATGACTTCGTGGTACGTCGGCATGGTTCCCCCGCGGTGTCCCTCGTGCTGATCAGTACTTGTCGATGCCGGAACGACGTCGGAACTGCGAGGCCACCGCCGCGTCGTTGTCACCGAACGACACGGCGGTCCGGCGTAGCTCCGCCTCGTCGGACTGCAGCCGACCGATCAGCGCTTTCACCTGGCTCTCCCACTTCTTGTGGGCCTTCTTCAGCGCGGTAGACGTATCCCAGCCATGGCCGTCCTTGGCGTCGAACTCCTTGACTGCGGCAGTCGTCGTTTCCTCTGCGGTTCTGCCAGCATCCGCCGTGGGACCTTTCAGGTGCTTGTCGATCGCGTCGGCAGCCTTCCGCTTCTCCGCCGGGCTCGATGCGAAGTCCGGAAGGCCCGTTCCACCAGCGGGCCCGCCACGGCCTTCGCCATCCGGAAAGGCGCCATTGAGCTGCATCTGCGCGGACCTTTGCGCGACAGCTTCCGCTTTGCTCTGCTCCCACTCGTCCCAGACCATGCCGTCCCCTCCCCGACGCCGACCGATCTTGGACCACACTACGTAACAGCAGTCACAGCGAGAAAGGCGGGAGCAGGTCAATGTCAGCGTTGCCACGTCCTGGCCACGGTGTGCTCTGCTCCAAGAGCTCCATGACTTCCTGGGCACAGCCCCATGACAGGGTTACCCCGGCTCCGCCGTGCCCGTAGTTGTGGATGACAGTGGTGCCGTCCGCCTTGCGCGCTGCCTCGACCCGGACCTCGTGCCGGGTGGGTCGGGCTCCCACGCGGTGCTCGATGACCTTCGCGTCAGCGAGACGGGGCTCGATCGCCGTGCACCTGTCGATGATGGCCTGGGCTGCGGCCTCGTCGACCGGCAGGTCGCCGTTGCCGCCGATCGCGGTGCCACCGAGAGTGACGGTGTCGCCGTGCGGATAGATGCAGACGAGGTCCGGGGACAGCCCGGTGTCCTCGGAGAAGAACTCGGTGATCCCGGGGTTCTCCACGATTACGTGCTGTCCGCCGATCGGCCGGACGTCGGGGTCCCGTGCCAGGTCTCCTGCAGTTAGGCCGGCGCAGTTGACGATGGTTGTCGCGTGGGCAATGTCGTCCAGGCTCCGGACAGCGCCTGCCTCGATCTCGCCGCCGAGGGCGAGGAAGCGAGTCCGCAGGTAGTCGAGGTAGACCGGCATATCGATCAGCGGCACGGTGAAGCGGTGGCCGGATACGAATTCTGGTGGGAGTTCGGCAGGTTCGCAGGTGCGGAAGCCGGGGAGCAGTTTGCTCCATGGCGGTGCTTCCAGAGGGTGCCGGGCCGCCTCCACCCCCGTGACCAGGCGGACGCCGGTGCTCTGGGGCACGTCGGGGCCATTCATGCCCCCTGAGCCCTCGTCGGCGGCCTTGGACTGCTGCTGTGCAAGTTCCCGGAAGGCTTTGAGCGAGACCAAGCTCCACTCCCGCACTTTCACCCTGGGCTCCGCGAGATACGGTCCCCACATCGCGCCCGCGGCGAGTGACGTGCGGCCGGGGATCTCCTCGGCCACAATCCGTACCGGCAGTCCCGCTTCCCGCAGGACGACCCCGGTGGTGAGCCCCGAGACGCCTGCGCCCACGATGACTACGAGTTCAGCCTCAGTCATGAAACGACAGTAGTCGTCGCCGCAGAGCGATCGAAAGCGCCCGGCTGGCGGCTGTTGTTACGGCCGCTTCGCCAAGCCCTGCTCCAAGTCCGGCAGGAAGTCCCGTACGTACGGGTTCCGCTGTTTCCTGCGCAGGTCGGCCGCCAGCTGCCGCAAGAGGGCTGTGCTGCGAGGTGAACGTACGGTTTCGAGGCGGGTGACTGCGGTGGTGCCTATCTCGCAGGCGCGTTCCAGGTCGCCCGACGCGCTGTACCCGAGCGCGAGCCACGCTCCTTCGTACAGGGCCCTGCGTTGGCTCGGGTCGCCCTTCGCGACGGCGTGGGCTCCTGACTCCAGTATGGACTCGCCTTGCCTCACGAAGCGGCGGCCCCTTGCGGAGCGGTTCTCGTGGAGGGCTGTGCGACCGAGGCTGATGAGTGCGTAACCGGCCTGGCATTCCAGGTGGTTGGGGGTCAGGAAGTACATCCAGCGGGGATCCTGCTCGGTGCTCGAGCGGTGCTCGATCAGTTCCCTGGCCTGGGCGCTCGTGCGCTCGAAGTCCGCTCCGCGGCCGGCCGCGGCGTACCCGTAGGCGAGTCGGGACAGGACCGAGGCCCGCACAGCGGACGTGCTGCCCTCGCTGGCGCGGCGGGCGGCTTCGCCGAGTGCGATGGCGTCTGCGGGGTGCTGTCGGGAGGCGGCCTGAAATGACATGTCCGCGAGGATGTGGGCGCACAGGGCCTTGTCGTTGACCTGGTGTGCGGCGCGGAGCGCGGTCGCGAAGTACCGCTGGGCCAAGCCGTGTTCGGTGGCGTCGAAGGACATCCAACCAGCGAGCTGGCCGATCTCTGCCAGTGCGCGGATGAGGCGTACGGTCGCGGCGTCGCTGAGATCGCCCTCGTGGAGCAGCAGGCCGACGGATCTGAACTGGGCGCTGACGTAGGGGAGATGGCGGGCACCGCCGTGTTCGTCGTCGAGCAGTTGCAGCAGCGGCAGGTTCTGCTCGACCTGCGCGACCAGAAGGTCTTCGGCGGTGTCCATGGCGAGCCGAGGGCTGAATGGGCTGCGGCCCGCCCCGGACTCCGCACCGGCGGAGGTGAGTCGTGCTGGAACCACCACCGACGAGGAGAGGCGAACCGGACTCCGCACCAGCGGAGGTGAGTCGGCGGTCATGCCGAAGTCGGCAGGGTCGTGGTCTGGGACTCCCGCCAGCGGAGGAGCGTTGCAGGCCGACTGCAAGTACGCCCGTCGTGAGTAAGTAGCTGTTGTCTTTCCGGACTTGAGGACGGTGCTTCTCGCTGGCTAGGCATAGGGTCGGTGATCCGGTGGGAGTGGTGGGCTGTCGTGATCACTGTTCCTGGGGAGGCCGTTAATGCCGTCGGTCGTGGGGTTACTGGAACAGCGTGAGCTCGCTACTCGTCGCCGGGTGGAGGGCTGCGCGAGGAAGCCGACCAAATTCAGGCCGAGTTGGCGGTGGCCGAGCAGGAGTGGAAGGAGTGGGCCATCGCCCGCTCGCGGATCGGCGAGGTCCTGGCTCCGGTCGACGGTACTGGGCACGATCATGCTTCGGCCGCGCCCACTGAGCTGACAGCGGCGACCGCGAAGCCCCGGTCGCAGGTGCCGGTGTGGCGTGAGGGTCTGTCTTGCGGTGTGTCGGTGGACTAGCAGCGCATCGTGCATGCGCTCACGGACCGGCATCGGCTCCACCAAGGACCCTTGACGTGCCAGGAGCTGGCCGCCTTGTTCGGCCTGGACGTGGTGCCGGCCAAGGTGGAGGCGCTTCGGTCGAAGGCGAAACGGCTGGTGGCCTGTGGCTGGCTGGCTGAGCGGCAGACGGGCCGGTTCACGCTGGCAGACGCCGTCGCGTCGCGAGACGGCGGATGGCCCGCAGCAGGGTGGACCCGCTGACCGGGACCGCCATGTGCGCCGTCAGCCGTGCTCCGGCCTGTCCGCCGAGTGCGAGCGCAACGCGTTCCAGCAGACCCTGCGCGGCTGGGGTGCGTCGGCCATAGCGGGTAGTGAGGCCGTCAACCTGCTCAGCGAACGTCCGCTACCCGGGTTGTCGCAGAAGAACCTGCGGACCCCCAGCTCTATCCGGGTTCCCGGCCAGCGACGGCGGTGTCGACCAGGGTGCGCTCGTAGCGACTGTGCACGCGCGGTGACACCGTTCCACATCCAGGACACCGGGCCTCCGGCCCAGCGCAACGCGCCTTGATTCGGACTGATCTCCCGATCGTGGCAACAGCCTCCACCACCCACCCTCGGCAGATGCGGAAACAGGACTCTCAGCAGATCAGCACCTTGACCACCGAGCACCCCGGACGAGTATCACACCATGATCAGCTTCACGGAAATTGCCGAAGACCCAAATCCGCCTGACCGCTGCCACTGGCCCAACATGACTCCGACGTCTGGGACTTCCGGTCATCGAGCAAGCCGGTAACAACGTCCTCGTGGCGTTCGATCCGATCCCCCCGGGTCTGAGCACCGCTCAATGGAGGTGACGGGATAATGCGCCTAAACTCATCACAGGAATGGAATGCGGGAACAAGCTTTCAGTGGCCTTCGAGTCCGGTGATGGGCTGGCCGGTGAGGGCCTGGGCCACCTGCCACAACTGTCCGTCTCGGGATGCCTTAGTGAGGACGACGTCGCCGGGGCGGAGGTGGGAGTGGACGAAGGTGGCGGCGGTCTGGTTGTCGGCGACGATGGCGACTTCGGGGACGCCTGCGTCGGCTGCCGCGAGGGCGAGTTGTTTTGCGAGGTCACCGCCGACGGCGACGAGTAGATCGACGCCGGTTTCGGCGGCGAAGCGTCCGATATTGCGATGGGTTTCGACTGCTTCGTTGCCGAGTTCGAGCATTTCGCCGAGGACTGCGATGGTCCGGCCGCCTTCGCGTCGGCGCGTCTCCTCGGGTGGGCCGAGGATGACGCCGCGGCCGGCGTAGAAGCGGTCCAGGTCCGGCCAGGGGACTTCGTGGAATTGCTGCGAAGTGCCGGGGAAGCCCGACGGGTTGTGGATGACCACGTGCTCCTGGGTGGCGCCGACGGCGAGGACCAGGTGGCCGCCTTGGCGTGGGGGTTCGGGGTCGAGGGTGCGGATGGAGGGGTGGACGGAGAGGATCACCAGGTGGCCGGTGGCGAGGTGTTCGGGGATCTCGGTGGCGGGCAGGTCGGGGCGGGCCTCTGCGTGGATGTCCCAGCGTTCGCGTAGGTACGCGGCGAAGGGGCTGTAGATGAGGCCGTCGAGGCCGCCGTCGTCGCGTTTGACGTAGGCGCCGGCCTTCAGGCATTCCTCGGCCAGGGTCATGGCGGTGGGGGCCGTGTACTCGTCGCGGTTGCCGTGCCAGTGGTGAAGGGCCATGCGCAGGCAGGCGATGCCGCACAGTCGCCAGGACCACCACTCGTACGTCTCCGGGCTGTCGGCGCCGTACGTGTGCCACAGCGGGTCCTCGGCGGCCGGGATCTCGCCGCGGATGATGGCGGGGACCAGTTCGGGGGATGCCCATTGGGCGTAGTACGGGACGGGGTGGATCACGGGCGTGGCGGTGTCGGGATCGCTGGTCTGGCTGTTCGGCATATAGGTCAGTCTTTCGGTCAGGGCACGTAGGAGGGTTTGGTGAAGGCGGTCTTCAGGACGTGTCGCATTAGCTGTGGGTAGCTGATGCCTGCGGCCTTGGCCATGGTGGCGAGGTTTCCACGGGTGGACAGTCCAGGGAGCGTGTTGATCTCCAGGACTGCGGCGCGGTCGCCGTGGACCATGAAGTCGACTCGTGAGACGCCGTGACCGCCGACGAGGCGGTGCACGTCGAGGGCCCGCTGCTGGACCTGGCGGGTCTGCCAGTCGGGCAGCGGGGCCGGGCAGTACTCGCTGCGCAGGGCGGGGTCGTGTTTGGCCTCGTAGTCGTAGAAGGGGCGGGTCGTCTCCACGCCCAGGATCGGCAGGGCGGTCAGTCGGCCCTCGATCTCCAGGACGCCGACGGTGCACGGCATGCCCTGGACGTACTCCTCGGCCATGAACTGTGCGTACGCGTGCTCCCGGGCTGCGTCGATGATGGAGGCCAGTTCACCCTCGTCGCGGGCTACTCCGGAGACCAGGCTGCCGCCGCCGGAGCAGGGCTTGAAGAAAACCGGCCAGCGGCCCAGCGTCAGCTTGACCATGCTGACCATGTGTGCGGTCGACAGCCCGGGGTCGAGGTCGAGCCAGTCAGGGGTGTCGATTCGATGGGCGGACATGAGGCGCTTGAACGTCGGCTTGAACATGCCGATCGCAGAGGCCATCACGCCGGAACCGGTGTAGGGGACGCCGAAGGTGTCCAGGGTTCCCTGGATCTTGCCGTCCTCGCCGCCGAGCCCGTGCAGGCCGAGTAGGGCGACGTCGATGCGGTCAGCAAGCTCGCGGACCGAGGTCTCGGCGAGGTCGATCAGTTCGGTGCGCAGGCCGGTCTGGGTGAGGGCCTTGGCCGCCGCCTCACCGGAGGCGATCGAGCCGGGCCGCTCGGGAGAGTCGCCGCCGCACAGAACCCCTACGCGGGCGGCTTCGAGATCGATTAGGGCAGGCGACATCTGTCGTTCCTTCCTGTCAGGGGTGTCGGACGTGGGTCCGGCGGGCCGGAGTACGGGTATCGCCAAGAGCCCGGCGTGGCTCGGCGCGAGTGGAGGCGCTACCGGGGTGTCCCGGAGGGAATGGCTACGTACAGGAGGGCGAGGATGGCCGCAATGCACGACAGCACGTAGAACGCGATGGCCAGTCGGTGCCACATGGGGGGTTTCTCCTCTTTGTTTTCGCGGGCAGTGCGTCGCTCGTCGGGTGTGCGTGGAGGCAGGCTGCCGGGAGGTACGACCCAGGTGATCCCCTCGGGGGGTTCGCGGTCCACGAGGGTGGCGCCGGGGGTACGGACCGGCAGGGGCGGCTTCTTTACGTCGTTCATCCCTCGGCCTTGTCTCGCTCGGCTTCGGTGCGGGCCTGTGTGTCGGCGTAACTGGACAGGATCTCCAGTGACTTGGCGAGCAGTCGGAGCTCCGCGGCCGGGTCGAAGAGTTCGGTGCTGGTGCGCAGGCGGCGGGCGTGGCGCACGGTGTCCGTGGCGACGTCGCGGGCGCGGCAGTCCGGTAGGCCGTCCGCGTACCGGGTGGCCGGGTCGATGAACTGCCCAAGCCGGTCACGGAGACGGGCACGCAAGTGGGCGGCGGGCTCGCTGGCGGGCGCGTACCGGGCAAGATTCAGTGCGGATGCCACGTCCTGGGTGAGTGACGTTTTCATACCCGCCTGCTTTCGCGGCCGCGGGCCGGATCAGCCGTGTCTTCCAGGTCGTCTGTCGCTTCCAGCGTGTCGATGAATGCCCGAGCCGTTCGGGCCAAGCACCGTGCGTGCGTCCAGGTTCCGAAGGCGGCGTTCCCGTCGCGGTCGGAGGCAAGGAGCTGGTGGGCGTGACTGAGGGCGGTGAGGGCCCGGGCTCCTGCCTCTATCGGCTCCAGTGCCTCGACCCGCGGCAGCAGTGCTCGTACGTGGGCGTCGAGCTTGGCCGCTAGGCGCTCCGCGTCGGGGGAGTCGGGCCGATAGCTGCGGCTGAGGACGTGGTCGCAAAGGTGCGCCGCGTCTCGCGGGTCCGGCCCTTCTGGGAGCTCGGTGGCGAGTGCGGTTGTGGTTGTGGTCGTGGTCGTGGTCGTGGGGATCATGGCGGAAGGAGCTCCCCGCGCTATTGAGGGTGTTCGGGCTGCGACGTTCGGTAACGATGAGTTAGAGCGTCGCGGTGCTCCGGCGGCATCTCCACCGCCATCGGACCGTCAGGTTCCGCATGGGTGGGTGACGGGCGGCGACATCGGCCCGTCATCGCTCCGTCAAGTTGGACCGGAACAGCAGGAATGGCAGCTCGCGGGATGGCCGGGGACCTAGCGTCTGCACCAGCGAACCGCTCCGGGAGGGGGCCACCATGCGGACACTGCTTCACCTGCTCATCACCCAACGCAACTGGCAGTACCCGACGTTCAGGAGCCGGTTCGAGAAGGCGGCGCGCGAGCTGGCCGAGATCGAGGGCACCCCTCACCTCGCCACGCTCGCCCCTTCTGAACGCACCTACGAACGCTGGCACTTAGGCGAGAGTAAGCCGGTCCCGGACGCCCGTCGGATTCTGGCCCACCTCTTCGACCG
Source organism: Streptomyces sp. NPDC002851 (assembly GCF_053591935.1). Classification (NCBI taxonomy): domain Bacteria; kingdom Bacillati; phylum Actinomycetota; class Actinomycetes; order Kitasatosporales; family Streptomycetaceae; genus Streptomyces; species Streptomyces sp. NPDC002851. Next base: position 50,251 of record NZ_JBSFUT010000016.1, read on the forward strand.
CTCCATCGAGGAACTCCTCGCGCCACCCCCGGACCCGGGGCCACGCCCACTACCGGCGACTGATCGCGACCAACGGGCGTCGGCGGACGGGGACTTCGCCTTCGGTGCGAACCGCAGGCCGCACAGCACGACTACGTACGAGATGGGAAGGCAGGCAGCCATGGCGGCAAACAGGGCACTGCGGTTCGCGGTGACGGCGGAGTCCACGTTGGTGGGACCGGAGACCCTCGACCACATCCGGGACGAAGTGACCAGGATTGCCGCCGCGTATCCCCGCGTTCCCCTGCACGACATCCTCGCCGACCTCATCGAGATCCAGGACCTCATCTTCCGTCTCCTGGAGTCCGGCCGTCCCACCCCGGCCCAGGCCGTCGATCTGAACCTATGGGCGTCCATGACCTCCGGCATGCTCGCCAAGGCGTCCCACGACCTGTCCGACCCCAAGTCGGCCATGACACAGGCCCGCGCCGCTTATGTCTGCGCCGACCAGGCTGGGCACAACGGCATGCGCGCCTGGATCCGAGGGTTGCAGTCCCTCATCGCCTACTGGGCCGGACGCCCAGAGGACGCCGCTGTGTACGCCGCACGGGGCACCGGTCTGTTCAGCGCTCCGTCCGGAACCGTCGCTGTCTGGCTCGCTGCTCAGGAAGCCCGCGCTCACGCCATCCTCGGCGACGGCGACGGCGTGCACTCCGCGCTACTGCGGGCGGCCGACGCCCGCGACACCACCGTTCGCGACGACCTCGACGCCATCGGGGGCATCCTCACCTTCCCGCTGCCACGTCAGGCGTATTACACCGCCGAAGCCCGCGTCCTGCTCGGCGACACCACCCGCGAAACCGAGCGAGCGGCCGAGGAAGCCGTCCACGCCTACGCCACCGCCCCGGCCGAGGAATGGGCTTTCGGGGACCAGGCCGGGGCCCAGACCAACCTCGCTCTCGCCCGTGTCGCCCGCTCGGATCTCGACGGAGCCGCTGACGCGGTCGGCCCGGTCCTCGACCTGCCGCCCGCCCAGCACAACCACGGCATCGTCGTCTCCGCTCAGCGCGTCCACGAGGCACTGTCCACGGGCCCGTTGCGCAATGCGGCCAAGACCAAGGAACTGCGAGCCGAACTGGAGCTCTTCACAGCCACTCCCACCCCGGCTCTGCCCCGGTAGGGTCCGAGAGCATGTACCCGGTCGAGCACACCAGCCCCCGCCTGCTCCTGCGGGAAATCACGATTGACGACGTGGACGCTGTGCACGCCATCTACGGGGATGCGGAGGCCACGGAGCACCTGTCGTTCGAGCCCCGCACCCGCGACCAGGTCGGCCGCACCATTGCCCACTCCATCACCACGGCTACCGCCCAGCCCCGCGACGAGTACTGCCTCGCCGTCGTCGAACGCGACACCGGCCACCTGATCGGCTATGTACGCCTAGCCCACGACCCTCACCAGCCCAAGGGCGCGACGATGGGCTTCGCCCTCCACCCCAACGCCTGGGGCGTCGGCTACGGCACCGAAACCGTCCGCGCCGTCCTAGCCCTCGCCTTCGACACCCTTGGCCTCCACCGCGTCTGGGCCGCCCGCGCCCCCCTCAACACCGCCTCCCACAAGACCCTGGTGCGCGCCGGGATGACTGAGGAAGGCCGCCTCCGCCAGCACGTCCACGTACGCGGTGCCTGGCGGGACTCCATTACGTACTCGATCCTCGACGAGGAATGGGAGTCGGCCGGAGAGAAAACCGGACCGGGGCGAATGTCATCGGCGAAGCGGTCGAAGACCTTCTGACCAGCGGCTTCCGCTCTTCACCTAGTCCACGGTGTCGTGGTCGCGTCCCGGTCCGCGATCACCGTGGAGGTCCCAGTGACAGCCCCGATTGTGTTCACCACCGCCCTCCTCCTGTCCCTGCTGGCGCAGGCGACCCCTCTCACGTTGGCCGAAGTGCGGTTGTGTGTGCGTCCCGGGCGTGGACGTCACCGGCGGATCACACGCGCACGTCATGCCGCACGGGGAGGCAGGCGATGACAGCGACACCTATCCCCATTGACCCCAACTCCACGCACGTGATCTGGCGTTGGACGAGCTGTACGCCTGGCGCGGTCGCGTGTGCCCGCGCGGCGCTGCGATGCGCTCTCGATCAGCTCGGGTTCTCCGGTGAAGCGATCAGTGACTCTGTGCTGGCGGTTTCCGAGCTGGTAGCGAATGCCGTCGAGCACGCTCAGGGTCCCTACGAGCTGCGTCTGCGTCGCACCGCAGCGGACCTGATCTGCGAAGTCATGGACGGCGATCCACGGATTCCGAGCGTCCCGGCCTCTGTGGTGTCCGCTCCGTTCGTGCCGGTTCCGCATGCGCGGGGTGGTGGCCTGGACGCGCTGTTGACGGTGCTTTCCGAGCGAGGGCGTGGACTGCAGGTAGTGGAGCAACTCACCTGTGGTGTCTGGGGTTTCAGGGTGCTGAAGCGCGAGCGGGCGAAGGTGGCGTGGATGGCGATTCCGGGGCCCTGAGGGCCTACTGATTGACGTGATGCGCGGACTGTCGCCTATTCGGGCGACAGTCCGCGCATTTGCCTGTGGAGTACGCCAAGCGAGAGGCATGGTCACGTAACAGGACGTAATCGAGGCGGAATTGATCCTTCTCGTGATGGTTGACCGGGAGATGCGTGGGTAACTCCAGCCCTATCGGTCACTGAACGTAGTCGACTGGGTGTTCGGTGTGATGGAGGTGGGGCTGGTGAGGAGAAGCAGGCGTAGCCCGTACTTGCCTGTGGCATGTACCGCTGCTCTGGCTATGGCGCTTTCGTTGCTGAGTGGCTGCACCGAAGGCAAGTCGTCCAGCAGACCCCTGCCTGAGGAAACGCCGAGGCCGACGGCCTCTCGCACACCCGATGCGGCGCACGACGAGGCGCTTGCCGTGTACCGGGCGATGTGGCGGGATCTGGTAGCGGTCTCCGCGGCGCCGGACCCGGAGTCTCCGCGGCTCAACGACCATGCCATGGATGGGGCGTTGGAGCTGATGAAGTACGGGCTTCGGAAGGCGAAGAAGGACAAGGTCGTCACCAAGGGGACGCCTGTGCTTGCTCCGGAAGTGGTCTCGGGGACGGAGGCGCAGGTCGTTCTCCGGGATTGCGTCGATGGCAGGAAGTGGCTTCAGTACAAGGCGAACGGTGAATTGAAGAACGACGTGCCCGGCACACACTTCGCGACGGACGCGACCGTCCGCCTTCGTGACGGCGAGTGGCGCGTCAGCGACCTCTATATGCACGGAGCAGGGTCGTGTTGACCTGGGGGCGTTGCATAGCGTCGGGCACCTCGCTGGCCATGGGTGCGCTGGTCTTGGCGCTGCCGTCAGTGGCGCGTGCGGATGAGGGCCGAGGCCTTTACGGCGGTGTCAAGTGCCAGGGCGGCGAATGCAGCGCTGTGGCAGGGCGTACGGAACGGCGCGGCGGTGGACAGTCGCACAGTGTCCCGGCAGCCCGGCCGGAAGGCGGGACTGGTGCATCGGCGTCAGGGTCGGGTTCAGAGCTACCTGCGTGGGAGCGAAGGCCAGGCCAGATGTATGGGCCGCGTGGGGTGCCGTTGCCGATGCAGAACTTTCCCGATGGGCAGGGTGGGGCGGGTGGTGACGCGAAGCCGGAGGGCGGTGAGCCGGTTCCGGTGGAGGTTGTGGTGCAGGAGGCGGTGGAGCAGTTGGAGCTGCCGGAGCCGGTGATTCGCACAAGTCCGGATGAGGACTATGTGCAGGTGGTGCGGGTGCCGACGTGGATGTGGGTTGAGCACTCTACGTGGGAGCCGGTGACAGAGACCGCGGCGGTGGACGGGCTGAAGGTGACGGCGACCGCCAGGCCGAAGCGGGCGGTGTGGTCGATGGGGGAGGGCGGCCAAGTCGTTTGTAAAGGGCCGGGGACCCCGTACTCGGATGAGTACGACGCGAAGGCTTCCTCGCCGGACTGCGGCTACACGTACCGGAAGGCGTCGATCGGGGCGAGGGGCGGGACGTTCGAGGTGTCGGTGCGGGTGATCTGGGATGTCGAGTGGCGCGGTGGCGGGGAGTCGGGTGTGGTGCCGGGGCTGGTGAGGGATGCCGAGCGGCAGCTGGTGGTGGATGAGGTGCAGGCCGTTGTCACGCGCTGAGGGCGCGGACGGTCTGGCGTGACGGTACGGCTCGTGGTGGTGGGGCCGGTCTTAGGACATCGGGAGTCGGGACTCCCGTATTTGTGAGGTGTGTTGTGGGTACCTCCATGTCTTCTTCAGCGGTACGGGGTACGAAGCCCGGGGTGTCGTCTCCGCGGCTTCCCGGGCCGGAGCGCAAGCCTGCGGTTACCGGTGGGCGGCGTCGCAGACTTGGCTGGCTCTGGGGCGGTGTGGGCGTGGTGGCCGCCTCGGCGATTGGGTTCACGCTCGTGGCCCAGCAGGCCGGGGAGCGGGCCGATGTCCTCGTCTTGGCCCGTGACGTGCCTGCCGGGCATGTGCTGGCGCCGTCCGACGTGCGGGTGGTGCAGGTGGCGGCGGACAGCGGTGTTGTGGAGGTGGGCGATCGCAAGGCCGTCCTGGGGCGAAAGGCGAAGGTGCCGCTGTTGCGCGGGACGCTGCTCAACTCCGGTCATGTGGCGGGGAAGGCGGGTTTCCCGCCCCGGGGTTTGTCGCAGGTGGCACTCGCCGTCGAGGCGGGCGGGGCGCCGCCGGACCTTGGGCGAGGGGAGCGGGTCGCGGTCCTTCCGGGCCCCGGCGGTGCCGACGCCGCGCGCGCTGCCGCTGGTGACGATGCCGGGCGTGAGGCCGGGGAGGACGTGCGCGTTTCGGCGGTGGCGGGGACGGTGACCGGGGTGAAGGCCGCGGAGTCCGCCGGTGGACCGCGGGTGGTGACCGTGCTGGTCGAGACCGGTGCGGTGCGGCGCGCGGCCCAGATCGAGCACCCGAGGGTGGTCGTGCTGCCGGCCGAAGGGCGTGAGGCGCCATGAGGAGGCTCGTTGTGGTGGGTTCCCTGACGGGTTCGCCGGGCGTGACCACGACGGCGCTGGCCCTGACGGCTGCCTGGCCGGTCGAGATGGACGGCGGCGTGCGGCCGGTGATGGTGGAGGCGGACGCCTCAGGCGGGGACCTGATGATCCGCTTCGGGCTTGATGCCTCGCCGTCCCTGCTGGACGTGGCGGTGGCAGCCGGGAAACCGGATCCCGGGTCGCTGCTGGGGGCTGTGCGTGAACTGCCCCCTGGTGTCCGGGTGGTGGTTTCGCCTCCTGGGCGGGGACCGTGCCGGGAAGCGGTGCGACTGCTGGCCGCGGTGCCCGGGCGGCGGGTGCTGCTCGGCGGTGAATCGGTACCGGGCACCGTGATCGTGGACGTGGGCCGGATCGGGCCGGAGGCCGAACCGCTCGTGGATGCTGTCGATGAGGTGGTGTTGGTGTCGCGGGGCGGTGCGGAGTCGCTGACGCATATCGCGGCCGGTGAGCTGGGGGTGGAACTGCGTCGTGAGCGGTTGACGCTGGTTGTGGTCGGGCCATGTCCGTATCCGGGGGAGGAGATTGCCGGGTCGCTCGGTGTTGCGCGGGTGGTGCTGTGGCCGTGGGATGCCCGGTCGGCTGCAGGGGTGAGTCATCCGGGGCGGCGTCTTCCGCGTACTGCGGGATGGCGGGTGCCGCCGCTGATGAGGGCCGCTCGTGCGCTGGCCGTGGACCTGGCCGAGCGCTACCAGGAGGAGGCTCCGCTGCCCGTCGGCCAGGGTGAGGACAGCGCCGATGCGGCTGTGGCCGACGGCGGCGCCGAGGCGCGAGCCGGACTCGCTGACCGGGTGCGGCTGGGGCTTGTGCCGTCGGTGGACAAGGACGGAGGGCCAGCGTGAATCCGAACAGCGTGAGTGGCGTGGTTCTAGCGCGTGATGGTGGTGAGCGTGAGCTGGCCGACGCGGTGCGGCAGCGGGTGGTGGCCCGGCTCGCCGGATACGCCGATGAGCGCGAGGCGGCCGGGCTACCGGCGGAGGACGAGACGGCGTGGCGGGCCACCGTGCAGCGGCTCCTCGACGAGGAGCTGGGCGCCCGGCGACGTCAGGCCCTGGCCGCCGGCGGACCGGTCGTAGACGGGGAGATCGAGCAACGCGTCGCGCAGGCAGTGAAAGACGCGCTGTTCGGTACGGGAAGCCTGGAGCGACTCCTTGCGGACGGGTCGCTGGAGAACATTTGCGTCAACGGCTGCGACAACGTATGGGTCAATGACGCCACGGGCCAGTGGCGTCCGGAACGTGCGGTGGCTGCCTCGGACACGGAGCTGATCGAGCTCGTACGCACCCTGGCCGCGGGCACCGAGGGCGAGGAGCGGCGCTTCGACCGGGGAGTGCCACGGCTCAACCTTCAACTGCCCGATGGTTCCAGGCTCTTCGCTGTCATGTCGGTGACGGGCCGGGTGTCGCTGACGATCCGGCGACACCGCTTCCCCGCCGCGTCGATGAGCGAGCTGGTACGGCTCGGGGTGTGCGACGAGGAGATGGCCTCTCTGCTGCGGGCGCTGGTGCGGGCGCGGAAGAACATCGTCGTCGGGGGCGGCACGAACGTCGGCAAGACGACGGTGCTGCGGGCCTTCGCGAACGAGATCCCGCCGACTGAGCGCCTGGTGACGATCGAGGACACCTTCGAGCTCGGCCTGGATGCGGACCGCACGGCGCATCCGAATGTGGTGGCCATGCAGGCCCGCGAGCCGAACATCGAGGGCCAGGGTGGCGTCGACCAGGCCGAGTTGGTGCGGTGGGGGCTGCGCATGTCCCCGGACCGGGTCATCGTCGGGGAGATCCGCGGGGCCGAGGTCATCCCGATGTGCAATGCCATGTCGCAGGGCAACGACGGCTCGCTCTCAACGATCCATGCCTCCACCTCGCGCGGGGTGTTCACCAAGCTCGCCTCGTACGCGGCGCAGTCCCCGGAGCGCCTCACGCTGGAGGCGACGAACCTGATGGTGGCCTCCGCTGTGCACTTCGTCGTCCATCTGGGCTGGGACGCGGCGGGCTGCCGGGTGGTGGACTCGGTGCGCGAGGTCATCGACGCGGACGGGGCGCAAGTCGTGTCCAACGAGGTCTACCGGCCCGGGCCCGATGGACGTGCGGTGCCTGCGGCTCCGCTCCGTGCCGGGACGATCGACGACCTGGTCGCGGTCGGGTACGAGCCTCCCGCTGCAGGGTTCTCGCCGTGGGGTGGTGCGGCGTGAGCGGGCTGTGGACGAGCGATGTGCCTGTTGCTTTGACGGCGGGGCTCGGCGTGCTCTTCGGGCTCGGACTGGTGGCCGTGATCCACGGTCTGCGCCGGGTTGGTGCCGAGGATGGTGCGCGGCCGGGGCTGTGGCGCATGCTGCGCGAGCGGCTGCCCGCGTCGTGGACGGCGCGGCGGGTGGCGGTGGCCGTAGTGTGCGGGGTGGCCTGCGGGGCGTTGACGACCTGGCCGGTGGCCGCGGTGCTGTGTACGGTCGCGATGCTCACCCTGCCCGGACTGCTCGGCCCGGACAAGGAGATGGCACGCCGCACGGAGCGGATGGAGGCGCTGGCCACCTGGACGGAGATGCTGCGCGACACGCTGTCCGCGGCGGCGGGCCTGGAGCAGGCTGTGCTCGCTACCTGCGACATCGCCCCGGCCGCCCTGGAGGGGGAACTGGCGGAGGTGGCCGCATCGGTGCGGGCCGGGCGCCCGCTCCCTGCGGCGCTCCGGGCCTTCGCCGAGGAGGCGGACGATCCGCTGGCCGATGTCGTGGTAGCGGCCCTGGTGATGGCCGCCGAGCAGCAGGCTGCCCAGCTCGCCCCGCTCCTTGGCGAGTTGGCGGAGTCGGTGCGCGAGCAGGTGGCGATGCGGCAGCGGATCGATGCCGGGCGGGCCAGTGTGCGGACCGGGGTCAGGGTCACCGTTGCCGTCACGGTCGGCATGGTGGTCGGGCTGGTCGTCTTCAACCGGCCCTACCTCGACCCCTTCAACACCGCATTGGGCCAAGCGGTGTTGGCGGTGGTGGGCGTTCTGTTCGCCAGCAGCTTCGCGTACCTGACCGCGATCGGGAAGGTCGACGAGCCGGTCCGCCTCATCCGCACCGGCACGGCAGCGGTGACGGCAGGGTCGTCGGCGCCCGGTGACGGGGGAGGTGCCCCGTGATCACGATCGTGCTAGGAGCTCTGTTCGGCGCCGGACTCACCGCTCTGGCTTACGGGCTGCGTCCCCCGCGGCCCGCGCTCGCCGAGGTCCTGGCCGTCCTGAACGCCCCTACGGAGCCGGACGGCCTTGCACCGGTGCGCGATGCAGGTGACGCGGAGTGGGCGACCCGGTTGGGGACGCGCCTGGTGCCCGCGGTGCGGGCCTTGGGCTTCCCGACCGCCTCGCTGCGCGCGGACCTCGCCGTGTGCGGCATCGACGAGGAGCGGCACTTGGCGGGCAAGGCGGCCTGCGCGACAACCGGACTCATCGCCCCCTGGGCTGTGATGCTTGTGCTGAACTGGGGCGCGGGCGTGGAGACGGGCTGGTGGATGACGATCACCGCCGCACTCGCCCTGGCCGTGCTGCTGTTCTTCGCACCCGACGTGAATGTCCGCCAGCAGGCGGTACGTCGGCGTCGGGAGATGCGGCACACCCTCAGCCTCGTCCTGGACCTGACCGTGATCGCGCTCGCGGGCGGTGCCGGCATCCAGCAGGCCCTGGCCCAGGCGGTCGCAGCCCCTGAGGGCTGGGCGGGCGGCAAGCTGCGTCACGCCTTGAACGTCGCGCAGCTGACCCGCACCAGCCCCTGGCCCCAGCTCGGCGGCCTCGGCCGTCAGCTCGCGGTCGGCGACCTGACGGAGCTCGCCTCGACGCTGGGTCTGGCGGGCAGCGAGGGCGCCAAGATCCGCGGCTCGCTCGCGGCGAAGGCATGGGCCATGCGGCGCCGCCGAATCTCGGAGGCCGACGGGCAGGCACAGGCGGCTACCGAGCGGATGTCGCTTCCGGTGGTGGGACTGTTCGCCGCGTTCCTGCTGCTCATTGGCTATCCGGCGCTCGCTCAGGTGATGTCGCTCGCCTGACACCTCCGCACGCTCCGGCACCCCGGACGACCTGAAGACGAAGAAGCAGCACGACTAGTTAGGCAGAAGAAGAGGCACATTATGATTCACCTCGACACCCTGGTCCGACGGCTGCGGGCCCACATGACCGAAGTGCGCGAGCAGGCTCGCAAGGACGGCGGCTACACCACCGAGACCATCGTCATCACCGCCGTGCTGGCGATCCTGGCCCTGGGCGTGGTGGGCGTCATCGTCTCCAAGGTCACCGCCAAGGCCAACGGCATCTCCTTGGACTGACGTCGTGACGCCCCTGTTCAGGCGGCTGCGCGGGCATCTGACCGACAAGGGCGCTGCCGCGACTCAGCTCGTCCTGGTGGTGCCCGCGCTACTGCTGCTCGCGCTGCTCATCGTGCAGTTCGCCCTGTACTGGCACGGCCGTCACATCGCCCACTACGGCGCCCAGCGGGCGCTGGCCGCAGCCCGGGTCGAGGACGGCACCGCCGCGGACGGGCAGGCACGCGGCCGCCGCAGTCTTCAGTCCCTGGGCAGCCGGGTTCTGACCGGCGCATCGGTGACGGTCGACCGCGGCGATGAACGCACCACCGTACGGGTCGAGGGGACGATCACCCGAGTACTGCCCGTCCCAGGCCTCCGGCTGCAGGCCTCCGCCGTGGCCTCGGGACCCACGGAACGGCTCACCAGCCCGAGTGGGGGTCGGTCATGAGACGCCGATCGTGCACCGTTACGGGCGGGGGCGACCGGGAGCGCGGTTCGGCCGCGGTCGAGCTGGTCGTGGTCACCCCGCTGCTGGTGCTCGTGCTGCTCGTGGTGGTCGCGTTCGGGCGCCTGGCGGATGCCCGTCTCGTGGTGGCGGACGCCGCGCACCAGGCCGCCCGGGCCACATCTCTGGCCCGTACCGAGAACGCCGCCCACCGCTCGGCCGAACGCGCCGCGCAGTCGGCGTTGAGCAGCGCCGGGCAATCCTGCGACCGCTCCCAGGTGTATGTGAGCACGGGCGGACTGCGACCGGGAGGCACGGTGCGGGTGCGGGTGTCCTGTACGGCTGATCTGGGCGACCTGACTCGCACGGGCATGCCGGGACAGGTCGTGGTCGAGGGCACGGCTCACTCCATCGTCGATACGTATCGGAGCGATACCCAATGAGGCGATTCCTGAGCGAGCATTTGGCCCGTATCAGGGGCGAGTTGGACGGTCGAGGGGACTGCGGGCAGGTGACCGCGTTCGTGGTGGGCCTCTTCGCCGCGCTGTGGCTCTTCGCCGGGATCGTTGTGGACGGCGGCCTGGTCCTGGCCGGCAAGGCCCGCGCCCTGGACGTGGCCCAGGAGGCAGCCCGCACCGGAGCTCAGCAGCTCGACGTCGCCCAGCTGCGGCGCGGCGACGACGTACGCCTGGTGCGCGACGCGGCGGCCCGCGCGGCCCGAGCGCACGTCGCAGCCACCGGGGACCAGAGTGCGGCATCGGTCCGGGGCGAAGTGGTCACCGTCCGCGTCACCCACCTTCAGCGCACCCAGATCCTGCAGCTGATCGGTCTGGACACGCTCACTGTGCATGCTACCGGCAGCGCCCACGCCGAACGCGCCGCTGGATAAGAGGTGTTCGGGTGCACGGCGGGGTGCGACCGCAGCAGCCGCAATGCCCGGAAGGACTGAGGAGAGGCCGATGGCCCACCACTTCACTTGGCGGCGGCGCCTGGCCGCGGCGGCCACCGCGTGCGCGACCCTGACGGTCACGCTCGCGCTGCTGGCGGGCATCCCATGGCTGCTGTGGACGGCCGTCGGCATCCCGTGGCCTGAACACGTGGCCTCGCTAGGGGAGTTGGGTGACCGGCTGATGCAGCCGGTCACCGACCCCCTCATGCTCGACCTGCTGGCGATGGTGGGCTGGGCGTGCTGGGCGGCCTTCGCTGCCACCGTGATCCGCGAAGCCTTCTGGTACGCGGCCCACCTGCCCCAGCTGGTCCGCAGCCGCCGCGCACATGAGGAGCACCTCGCGACGCTGTCGGTGAAGAACTCGCTGGCCGCGCTGTGCGTCGGCACCCTCGTCGTCGCCTTGATCGGCCTGTGGCGCCCGCAGGCGGTGGCCGCCCACCAACCCGGCTCACTGCCTGACGAGTTGAGACTACAGTTCGCCGTGGCGGCGCCCATTGATCCCACCTCGCCCTCCCCGGCCACCTCACACACCGCATCCCCGGAGCTGCCCGCACAGGCCCCGACAGCGGGGCCTCGTCCGGCGGGCGCCTCGGCCGCGAAGCGGGTGCAAGCGGTGCGGCACGTCACATACACGGTTGTCGAGGGCGACAACCTGTGGGACATCGCGCACCAGCACCTGGGCGATGCCCTGAAGTGGCCACGGATCTACAAACTCAACAAGGACCGCGTCCAGCACGACGGGCGCACCCTGACTGACCCGGACGTGATCAGACCGGGCTGGGAACTGATGCTCCCCGTCCCCGACACGGCCACACCGGCAGACCCCGCGGCCCCGGCACCTTCGTCACCTGCCCCGTCCCCGGAGGGCTCTGCGACGCCGCCGTCCACGCCGCCTCCGGAAGCTTCCGAGTCGGCGCAGCCTGCCCCTGCACCCAGTACGAAGCCGGATGCGGGCTCCGGCCGGGACGAGAACCGGCACTCCCCTGACCCGCCTCGAGATCAGGACCCGCCCGCACAGACCGAACCCCGGACGACGCAGGGCCCGGCCGTCATCGGCCTCGGCCAGGCCGGTCTGATCGGCATCACCGCGGCAGCGGGACTCCTGGCCGCCCGCCGCTACTGGCACCACCACCAGCGCCGTCGGCACAGGCCCGGCCAGGAGACGCCCGCACCAGCCCTGAGCCCGCACGTGGACAAGGCCGCTCAGGCCGCCCACGCCGCCCGACTCCCGCGGGACGAGGCCGCCGACGCACTCGTCACCCGCCGGATGCCACCACAGCCACCGCAACCCGTTCACGTCGTCACCATCGGAGAACGCGATGGCGCCGAGATCCCGCTGGACGAACTCGCGCTGCCAGGAGGCTGTACCTGGACAGGGCCGGGCGCCGAGGCCGCGGCCCGCGCGCTGCTCGCCGGCATCCTCACCGCCGCCGAGCGCCAACGTCCCCATCCCGCGCCCCACGTCACCGCGGCCGTGACAGAGGCACTCGCCGACCGCCTCCTGCCCGGCCTGCCAGAGCAGTTCACCGCCCTGGCCTGCTACACGGACACCACCGAGGTCATCCGGGCCGCCGAGCAGCACCAGCTCCTCCACGCCCGCACCCAGCGGGAACAGGACACCGACGTCCTGACGGCGCCCGATCCCACGGACAGCGGGCCTCCCACGCCGCTCCCGGAGGGGAAGCCGCGGGAAGTGCCGTCCGGTCCCGGCACGTTGGTGCTGCTCGTCGAACCCCGGCCCGTCCACCTCGGACAACTCCAGGCCCTGGCCGCCCACAGCCACGCCAACACGCTGATCGTGGTCAGCCTGGAGGCCGAACTGCCCGGCTCCACACGCTTCGAGATCGCAGCCGACGGTACAACCCACTCCACCGGCCCCGGCGACCGCGCACCAAACCCGCTCCGGTTGTTCCACGTCACCCTCGCCGCCGGGCGCGACCTGCTCGGCTACCTCCTGGCCGCGCATGGCCGCCGCCCGCGCCTTCGCTCCCTGCCGGACCCGGCCCCACCCCAGGCCGCCGAACACGCAGAAGACGAGGAAGACACGGGACCCTCAGGAAAGCCCGCCGACGTGGCGGCTGGCGAGGTGCCAGCTCCGCTTCGAACTCCGCAGGAGAAGGCGGTCCGGCTCCACGTCCTGGGGCCCGTCAGGCTCTACGCCCGCGGCAACCCCGACCCGGTCGGTACCCAGATGCGGCCCGAGGCCCATGAATTCCTGGCTCTGCTGGCCGCCCACCCCGCAGGACTCCTCGCCGCGGATATCGCAGAAAAACTCCGCCTCGATGAAGAGAATGTCGCCGGGGCCTTGAAGAACTTGCGCCGGGCGGTACGTCGCACGCTCCGTGAAGCCACCGGAATCAGCGGTGGCGAATTCATCGTGCTCCAGGGAGAGCTGCACAAACTTAATTCCAGCCTCGTCGAAACCGACCTGGCCGACTTCACCCACGCCGTGCAGAAGGCCGCCGCACTGGATTCGAGTGGCACGTTGGCCGAGCCGCTCGCGGCCATGCGCCAGGCGCTGGCCCACTACCAGGGACCCTTCGCACGCGGCGCCGACTACATCTGGGCCGACACCCTGCGCGAACACCTCACCGTCCAGGCCACCGACACGGCCCTGCGCCTGGCCCATCGTGCTGAGCATGGGGCCGCGCCGGCTCAGCGTGCCGCGGCCCTGGCTCTCCTGGAGCACCTCGGCACCCTCCACCCCGACCACGAAGGTCTCGCCCAGCACACCATTCGCCTCCACCAGGCCGTCGGCCGTCACGACGCCGCGCGCCACACCTACCAACGCCTCCAGCGCCACCTCGCCGAACTCGGCATCGAACCCGACCCCGCCACACACGCCCTGATCCACACCCGCACTCGCGCACGCCAAACCCGGTAAAGGCCCAGCTCACTGCCGCAGCGAGCTAGCCGCAGAACGTCCGGGAGGCCGATGTCGCTTCCGGGGCCGTATCCGGGGTCGTTTCCAAGGCCGTTTCCGTACCCGTCCTTGGAAATGACGCCCCGCCCGCCCCGTGGCCGCAGGTCGCAGCCCCTGCGAGCCACCGCCGTGCGAGGGCGACCGTATATCGGTGCAGCACAGCATCCCGATCTACTGGCAACGGCGCCCCGGCCCGGGCTCGCGACACCCTCACTGACCGCCTGACGCCGCAGTCCGTATCCCTCCGCCGAGACATGGCGGTCCGCTTCCCCTGCTGACGGCCTTCCGGAGGCATCGGCTTCAGGAAGACAGGCGCCCGGCGAGCCGTAGATGCCGCCGTGCCGGGCCGCCGTTCAGGCGGGCGTACGCGTTCTCGAATTCCAGGCGGGGCGCCTACGGGTTCCGGCCGCGTACCAGCGCTGGTGTGCCTTCGAAGGCGTCGCGGCCTGTAGTACTGACGATAAAAAGCGTCGCACGCCCGCGAATACCCCTGAAAAGACGTCGTGAAATTCGAGATATTCCAGCATTATCAAGCCTGGAATCGGCTTCACTGGCCCCCAGGGTCGAGCTATATTTAAATTGTTCCCGAAAGGCGGGGGCGAGGAATTCGAAAGGCTGGAAATCCTCGGCGAGCAAAAGCGCTGTGAAATGGGTCGCCGGGAATAGGGAGGGAGAGCCGTCATGAAAGTCCGGACGGTGAACGCCGTGGAACTGCGGCAGCAGGACGCACTGAATTGGATCGAATTCGAGACCGTGATCTGCCACGACGAGTGGGAGCAGTACGGCTTCGGAGCCTCCGGGCAGAAGGTGACCTTCGCCGGGGTGCTGATGGAGGTCACCAACGGCCAGACGGCCGGGCGGGCCTGGTCCCGGGTCCGGGTGCAGGTGACCGCCCCGGCCACCGGGCAGAGGGTCGAGATCGAGTCGGTGCTCGGCGCCCACCGCACCGTCACCCTGACCGAACTCGACGCCCCCGAACCGCCGGGCGACTCGCCGCAACAGTGCGATGCGGCGGCAGAACCAGCCTCGCAGGAGCCGGAGTTGATGGCCAAGGTCCGCGAGGCGCTGCACAGGGGACAGGTCCCGGCCCACGATCCGGCCACGGGGCGGGAAGGCTGGCAGCTCAGGGATGCAATGGCCGACGGATCCGGTGCGGTCTACCTGACCTGGCACGGCGTGCAGCCGCCGAGCCATGCCGCCACCGAGCGGGACCGGGAGCTGACCGTGGGGGCCGTCACCATGAGCGCGCTGGCCCGGATGGAGCTGTACCTGCGCGCCGAGTTCACGATCCACCGGGTGCACGTGGCCGCTGACCCCCGCGCCGGGATCGCCCCGACCGGCCTGCTGATCTTCGACCCCGACGGCGCGCCCGACGAGACGGAGTTCTGACCGCCCCAACCTTCATGTGACGGGCTGCGGCCCCTCCTGCGCCGCAGCCCCTCACCTCCCCGGCCTCGCGCCCCCGGGTCCCACAGGCCCCGCCTGGTGGTCCTGATGCCCGGCCCTGGCCGCAATCCCCGGTCGATCGTTTCTGCCCGGCCAGCTCCCTCAGCGAGCACACCTTCCTCGTACGACTTCTGGCACGCCGCTGCCTGGCTGTGCCCTGCCCGAAAGGCGATCCGGAGCTATGACCAGCCCCACCCCGCCCGCCCAGCCGACCACCCCGACACCCCCGTCCAGCAAGGCCCGCCCCGGTGAACTGCGGGCCCGGATCGCCCAGGTGCTGGCCGCGAACCAGGCCGCGATGTTCAGCGTCACCGAACTGTCCAACATGCTGGGGCACTCGGGCGGCGCGGTCGGTAACGCCTGCGAAACCCTCGTCTCCAGGAGCGAGGCGGAGCGGTGCGGGGCCAAGCCCCGTATGTACCGGGCGACTTCGGCCACGGCCGCCGCCGCCCGGCAGACCCCCGCCCCCGCCCCGCCGTCCGGTCCCGTCCAGGCATCGGCACCGCCGCAGCCCGCCCCGGCCAGGCCGGACCCGATCGTCCGGCCGAACGGGATGCGCTACCACCCCCGGGCGCTGGCGGAGTTGCCGGATGTTGAGGCATTGCGGCGCCTGCGTACGGCGAATGTGGCGGTCCTGTTGTACGGGCCGCCGGGCACGGGCAAGACGTCGCTGATCGAGGCCGCCTTCGACGACCTGATCACGGTTGCGGGGGACGGGGACACGCAGGTCGGGGACCTGATCGGCGAGTACACCCAAACCACCAGCGGCGGCTACGAATTCATCTACGGCCCGCTGGTGACCGCCATGCAGGAGGGCCGGGCCCTCCTGCTGGACGACGCGACGCTGATCTCGCCGAAGGTGCTGGCTGCCCTGTACCCGGCGATGGACGGGCGGCGCCAGATCCAGGTGAAGGCGCACAAGGGTGAGACGATCACGGCCGCCGACGGGTTCTACGTGATCGCAGGTCACAACCCGGGGGTCCACGGCGCGGTCCTCACCGAGGCCCTCGCGAGCCGCTTCTCGGTGCAGATTCAGGTGAGCTCCGACTACGACCTGGCTGCCTCCTTGAAGATCAACCGAGCGGCGGTGCGGGTGGCCCGCAACTTGGCCACCCTGCAGCAGGCCGGGGACGTCGGCTGGGCCCCGCAACTGCGCGAGCTGATCGCCTTCCAGAAGATCGCCGATGTGCTCGGGGTCCGGGCGGCCTTCGCCAACCTGATCGGCGTCGCCCCGATCGAGGACCGTGACCAGGTCGCCGACACCGTCACCAAGGCCCTCGGCCGCCCCGTCAGCGCTCTCGCCCTGGGCCGCCAGCTCTGAGCCCGGTTTGCCCGGTGGCCCACAGCCTCGTCGCAGGCTCGGCCACCGGCCCCGAAGCACACCCCCGTACGTCTGCCCGGAAGGGACCGTGAATCGCCATGCCTGCCCACGTCCAACACACCCCGACCGCTGTAACGGAGGCCGAACTGGCCCTGGCCTGCTGGGCCGACGACGGCGGCACTGCCCTTGAGCCCGCCAGCGCCGCGCAGTGGCGCCGCATCGGCGCGGCCCTGACCGACCGGCTGCCGGAACTGGCAGGACGCGACGGCATCCTGGTCACCTGTGAGGAACAGACCCGCTCGGGTGCCCCGGCCGCGTTCTTCCCCACTCGGGCGGCCCTGGAAATCGACCGCGCCCTCTTCGCGCCCCGCCCCGCCCGCATCCGTCCGAACCGGGTGGGGGACGAGGTCAACTACCCGACCGCCTGGGGTGCGTTCGTGCACGAGGCCGCGCACGCCGCTCACTCCCGCTGGGCCACTCCACCCGAGCTGCGCGGCACGGCGCTGGACGAGGCGGCCCAACTCCTTGAGGAGTCCCGTGCCGAGCACTGCCACCTGAGTCGCCGCCCGGAGGACCGGCGCTGGCTGCGCGCCACCGTCCGCACCCTGATCCTGCCCGAGATCAACGCCCAGACCCCTGCCGACCCGTGGCGTACGGGCTTCGCGGCTGGGTTGGTCCTCGCCCGGCAGGACGCAGGAGTCCTCGACGACGACGAGACCGCACCCCTGCGCCGCACCGTGGAGAAGATCCTCGGCCCCGACCTGCTCGACACCCTCCGGACCATCTGGACGGCCGCTCACAACACGGCCGATGACGACACCCAACAGATGCTGGGCCACGCCCGCGCCTGGTGCCAGGCCCTTGGTACCGATGCTGCAGGCTGCGTGCCTCCCCTCGACTCGGCCGCCGGAGGCATCGGCGAACTGGCGGCCGCCGTCGGCGAGGTGACCGGTGCCGTCACCGCCCACGAGGCCGCCCAGGCCACCGCCCAGGCCCGCGCCGAGGCGGCCCGTACCGCCCGCCAGGAGGCCAAGGCCAATCGCGCTGCCCGGGAGCGGCAGGCCGCCCAGACCGCCAAGTCGGTCTTCAACCCGGGACAGAAGCCCCACACCCCTGCCCACCGCCGGACCCCGGGCAGGCGCTCGACGTCCCCCGTGCTCGGCACCCGCCCGCCGACCGGTGCGGAGAAGTCGGCGGCCGGGCAGCTCGCCCGTGCCCTGCGCCGCGCGGCCTATCGCGAACCCACCACCACCACCACGGCCTCGGCGGTGCCGCCGGGCCGGTTGAGCATGCGCGGCGCACTGGCCCGGGACGCCCAGCGCGCCGCCGGGGCCACCCCTACGGCCCAGCCCTGGGTACGCACTCAGCGCCGCCACGGCCCGGTGCCGCCGCTGCGGGTCGGCATCGCCGTCGACGTCTCCGCCTCGATGCGCGCCGCCACGGGCCCGGTGGCCTCGGCCGCTTGGATCCTCGCCCGGGCGACCGCCCTGACCGACCCCGACTCGAACACCGCCACCGTCGCCTACAACCGCGCCCTGACCGCCATCACCCACCCCGGCCGCGCCGCCAGCCAGGTCTGCGAGTTCACCGCCCAAGGCGGGGGACACAGCCTCGCCGAGGCCCTCGACGCCCTCACCCACGCCCTCGACCTCGGCCACCCCGATCACGGCCGCCTGGCGGTGATCGCCTCCGACGGCTACTACAGCCCGATCGAGACCGCTGAAGCCGCCGCGCGCATCAGCGACCTGAGCGCCTCCGGGTGCGCGGTGCTCCACCTCGCCTTCGAACCCGACCCGATCCCGCTGCCCGGAGCGACGCTCCTCGAACTCACCGACCCGACCCAGGCCGCCCCGGCGATCGGCCAGGCCGCCACCACTGCCCTCGCCGCCGCAGCCCGGCCCTGACCTCGCCACGAACAACAGATGAGCCACGCAACCGAACACCACGGAAGGGAACTTCCCCCCATGCAGTCCCACGACAGCGCCCCGTACTTGATCACGCCCAGCTACCTAGCTGGCCCTGACGAGAGGGGCAGCACGCATGTCGCAGAGCACCTCCTGCACAGCGGCTGGATCAGCGCACCGTACAAGGGCGGCACGGTCTACGCCCACCGCGCCGAGCGCAGCCTGCTGGAGGCCGTCCACATCCCTGAGGACGCTCCGGCAGCGCGCGGACTGTGCATGACCAGCGGCTGGGAGTTCGCCGCCCGCCGCGCCCCCGGCCAACTCCCCGCGTGCCGGACGTACTTCTGCCCGCAGACCCCACCCGAACTCGTCACCGCACTCGCCACCGCGATCACCGACCCCGCCCCGGAAGTCGTCGGCACCCCGGCCGCCCCACCGCACTACCTGCGGGCCCCGTGCCCTCCGGAAGAAGCCACTCGGCCCCTGGCCGCGGCAGGCTGGATGCGCGATATGGGCCGGTACGAGGACGCCTGGTACGCACCCAGTCAGCAGGCCGTCGTCGTCACCCCGCTCCCACCCGACCCGGACGGGCACGGCGGCGCCAACTGGCTCTTCGCCGCCCGCCGCCACACCGACAACGTCGCCCTGTTGCACGCCATCGCCCACCCCCACACCCCAACGAACCTCATCCACGCCCTGTGCGCGGCCCTCACCGACCCCACCCCCGTACCCCGCCAACACCTCCCCGCCCCAGACGTCGGCCCCGTCACCGTCACCCACCCCTGACACCCGGACGAGCCGCCCCGCGACCGCCGGGGCGGCACCCGACACGGCCCCGACTCACCACCCGACGCGAAGGAACGGCAGACCCCATGACCGACCGCCCCATCCGGCCCCGGAGCACGGTCGCCTCCACGAACAGGCCCAAGACGCCATCCCGCCCCGGCACTACTGCCCTGCGACAGACGCTCGGCCCGAAGGGCTGCGCCCGCCTCGACCTGGACCGCCGCAACCCCCGCACCGCCCTCGGCCAGCTGGCCCAACTCGTCTGCGACACCGCCCGTGAAGCCGACGACCTCCACACCCAACTCCTCGGCCAGGTAGGCGAAGTGAGGGACTGGACGACCCGCCTCGCGGCCCGCCCCAGGCCGATGTTCATGCCCGTTCCCGGAATCCTCGAACCCTTGGCCCACACCATCGACCTCCAAGCCGCCCTTCTGGCCCAGCAACTCGCCCAACTCGACCGCGTCTTGGCCAGCTATCGAAGGACCCTGGACTCTCCCGGAACAGCCAGCGCGTGATCCGTCAGCGGATTCTCACCTCAGTCCCGAGCAGCCAGCTGCGCAGCGGGCCCTTCAGCGCCGATAACGGACGCGTGTCGGCTCGCTGCACCACTCCTCGGTGAAGGAAGACAGACGAGAGCGATGACGCACTCCAGCGCCCCGGCCGACGCACCCCCGGAACGACCCAACTCCATGCGCTGCCCAGTCGGCTGAGACCCCCGCGGCAGGCCAGCAGCCGAGCGAGCCGAGACCGGGAACCCGGCTGCTGGCCGACCAGTTGGGCACCGACGACCCGCTCGCCCACCTGGCCACCCGGCACCCGGAAGGCACCCGGCTGCACCGCCTCGCCCGCGGGCTGATCCAGACAGCCACCGAGCTCGACGCCTACTACGCCGCCGCCCGCGGTGCCCGCCGCCACCTCGGTCGGCTCCGCGCCGCCCAATGTCACCAGCGAGGTGCTCTGGGCGGCGGCCCGGCAGGCCGAAGTCGCCCTCGAACGCTGCGAGCTGACCGACACCGCGCTGGTTCGCTTGCTGGCTGCGTACCAGGACGTCACCAACGCGTACGTGTAGCCAAGGAACCTGCTGCCCCGGCGCCGCTGGAGCGCAGGAAGAAGAACCTTCTGGTTGCGCCGACTGATCATGTGTCCGCCGGGGTTCCGTACGATGGCAGCATACGGTCGGCGTATTGACCTCCTGGCTCTGTTCACGAGTCGCGTACAAAGCCAGACCTCTCCAGGCGTCATCCTGGCAGGACGGGCCCGGGTGGTGGTGGGACGGTCCGCTGCCCGGGGCGAGCGTTGAGTACCCGTGCTCATGCCTTCGGTGCCGCTTGCTTCGTACCGTCGGCCGCATGAGGAATCGCGCCAGGCTCTCGGCCCTGCTGCTTGCCGCGCTGACGGCCACGGCCTGCTCCGTGGTGGAGCGGGAGTATCCCTCCGCCGACCCGACGGCGCTGTCTCAGCGCCTGACACACCGCGCGCAGTGGGCCTACGACCAGACGGCGCTGACACCCCCGCACCGGGCAAGCGCAGGCGCGTGCCTCTTGACCAATCTCGTAGGCTCATCGCATGGCAGCCGACTCTTCCTCCCACGCTCCCGCCGACACGGTGACGTGCCACCTGACCGTGGAGCACCGTCAGTTCTGGGTCACAACGGATAGTCAGCAACACCCGTTTGAGTCAGGGGATGACTTGATCCCCGACAAAGCCAACGATCGCGTTGCGTCGGCTGGACCGGCCATAGCGATCCCCACGGTGGAGCAATGGGCGGACATCGAAGTCACCGTGACTGTTTGGGACGAGGTACCTGCACCGCCTGTCGGCCAATCGCTAGGCGAAGCTGTGTTGCCCGCTGCCGACGACGTTCTAAGGTGCGTTGACTTCCATGGCACACCGCACCCGGTTCTTCCTCTGGTCGGTGCTCCTTCGTACGTCGTGAGCGTATGGCGAAACAGGGATTCAGCAGGTGTGGAACGCTACGAGGTGCGACTGTGCCCTCGCCGTCACGACTGACGAGGGCACAGCTATCACGCGTGGGATCCGCTAGGGAAGAATCCGAACGTAGAACTTATCCTTGTGCAGGATTCGGTCTCCCTTTTGCCATACGGCCAGGGTTCCTCCAGCGGAACCGTTGTGCTTTTCGTTGACGTACTTGATCGAGTAGTTCCCGTCATCTTTACCGGCGCCCTCGTACGTGGAAGCGAACGGGTATTCGTCGCACTCGTAGTCGTCACCCGGCTTGGTGAGCTTGCCGCATTCCGTCTGCACGATCTTCCGATTCTTTTCGTACCGGGCTTTCGCTGCGGCATCCCATCCCGGGTACAGTCGGCTGAGGGGCGTCCTTGAGAAGGTCGACCCCGGAACGGCCTTACCGGCCTTTGGGGGGTCTGTCGCGGCAGGATTGAACTGCGCAGTTTCGATATGTTCGGCAACCTCGCCGTGCTTTGTCGAAGACTTCCAGTAGTGCAGAACGGGTGTAACGCGGTCAAATATCGCGCGCCCCACACTTGGCTGCGGATCTATGTACTTGGAGGAGTCGATGCGTATCCCGGTCTCCCATATCTTGGCGCTGGTTGAATTGACGACCTGTTTGGATCCCACAACGCAGCGAGATATGGAGTCCGGCCCGTACGACTGCGACTTGTCGTCGTAGACTTCGTGCACCGAGTAATGGTCGGTCGTCTCCCACTCCTTCTGAGACGTGGGGTTGTTGCTGAACGCCTGAACCTTGCAGGCAGGGTTTGACCCGTCCGGCCCGTCGTACCCGGCTGTTACGAAGTCATTCCGAAGAATTGACGCGTCTACGGTTTCGCCCTCGCGCTGGAAGGAGTCCAGACTGGTCTGAAGCTGGATTCCTCGAAAGTTGTCCAGAGCGAGGCCCGCAACAGTCTGCACGTAGCGGGTCTTACCCTTCACCACGCCCGTATCGGCGTCGACCGTATTGATCACCAGTTTTCGGACGCTGCAGAACTCGAAGTGGTTTATGATCTTCTCGCCGGTCTTGCCGCCCAGGGCGCCCTGACACTTCTGAAATGTCGGAGGCTGAGCCCTTGTGGACGCGGGAAGTTTTCCAACGTCATCCACTTCATCAGCGAAGACGTTGTAGGTAGCTCCTGTTCGCTGCGCGATGGCGTCCCCGTGCTCTTTCTGGGTCGCGACGCTTACCTTGTCTGAAAGCGCTCGTCTCAGCTGGGAGGGTGTTAACTTCGTTCCGATCGCGGGTGCTGGATTCTTGGGGTCGATGACTTGAGGGGCAGTGTTGACGAGATTTGATCCTTCGGCCGCCTGGGCGCCTGAGGCGGGCAGTAACGCGACGGTGACGGCAGCTGCGGCTGCGAGGGCGAGTCTTCGGTACTTCTGCATGAGCTCCCTCTGTGTCGGGTCAAATTCATGCACCGCAGAATCTTCTGGGCATGATTCGGCATCCGATTGAGCTACCGTCAGGTTCTACAGCGCAATTCCGTTAGAGTGCAACGAAGTAGTGAGATTCTGTCAGGTTGCTACATAAGACCCCGCTGGATCTTCTCCAACCTTCGAGGCGAAGTTGTGACCTTATGACAGTTCAGATTTGGTCGTGGCTAAATCTGTTGGGTAGCGGCAGCAGCGTAAGTTGAGTGGCTTGATTCAGCACGCCCCTTGGCTATTTCGTGCGCCTGATTACGACGGCCAGCAGGCCAATGAGCACTGCGCATCGTGAAGTTGTTGGTCACGTGTCTGGTGTGAGGGGTGGGTAGGTTGCTCGTACTGGTCGTCGGCCCATGTCCACGGTGAAGATCGTCTGACTCGTTGGTTGGGGCTTCCTCGGGTTCCGCTACGCCAGTTGCTGTGCCCCTCCTACGATCCGTCACGGGCCGGTACGCCGGGAGAGTGCGGGCGGGCGTGAGCATGCAGGAGCTGGAGCGGATCACGGCTCGCCGGAATGAAATGGACAGGCCTGCTGAGGAGTTGGCCCAAGCAGCTTCAGGAGGTCCAGACCGCGCGGGAGGAGCTCGTGATCGCCGAGCGGGTACTGAACCGGCTAGCCGAGCAGGACTTGGCCACCAGGCGGTCGCCGCGGCCGTCGCCCGACTGCGGCCCGGGTGGCGGGGCGGGCGGTGCGGCTGATCCCACACCGCAGCGAACATCCCGACGAGGCCACGCTGCCTGCTGACTATCGCAAGAGCCTGGCGATCGAGCGGCCGCCGACGGCCCAGTGCGGGTCAGGACGGTGGGCGAGGAACTGGCCGGTGAGGTGGAGGTGCGCGGCAAGCCGGAACCGCTGCGCGCGAAGATGAGAAAGCTCGCCGCCCGCGGCTGGCTGAACAAACGAGGCGACGGATGGTTCACCGCACGCCGGTATCCGGGCGGGAGGCCGATGCCTCCGTCTCAAGCGCCGACGGGCTGTTCCCACATGTCGGGGGAACAGCCCGGATCGCTGTGTCTCTTCGCTACGTGTCGTTGTCCTGAGCGGCCATCCGGTACGTGCGCGGCCTCTCGGTCACTCGCTCGGCGATGCCCTGCCGGACCAGTTTGTCCAGAGCGTTGGCCACGGCGCCTGAACTGCGTTCCAGTACGCGACCGATGCGGGTGGCGGTGAACGCCTCGCCGGGATGGGCCTTGAGGTGGTCGATGACCATGTCCCGCAGTGCCCCGGGGGCGAGCCGGGTCTTCCCGCCGGGCACGGGGACCGGCTCGGCCGATGCCGTACCGCTCACCTGCGAGTCGGCCTCCGCCCTGCGGGAATCCGGCTCGCCGGGACCGCCCTCGCTGGAACTTGCTTCCTGGCCCGGGCTGTTGGCGCCACCGTCGTCCATCTCACCCGGGCCGCTGTCCGGCTTCGGGGTGCCGTGCTGCTCGGCGATCTCCGGAGCGTGGGCGTCGGGAGAGGTGTCCTGGCTGTGCTCGGGCGCCGGGTACGTGGCCGGGGCGGTGGTGTCGGCGGGGAGCTCCGCCGGGGCGTGTTCCTCGTGTCCGTCGGTTTCGTTGCTGCTGTTGGTGTTTGACGTGGGGGCGGGGCGCCAGTGGTCGGGGGTGCGGCGGGGGCCGTTGCGGGTTCCGGGGGTGCGTACGGCCAGGCCGTGGGTCTCGATTGTGTTGAGGGCCTTGGAGACGGTGGAGCGGGACAGGCCTGTGGCGAGGGCGAGTTCGGCGACCGTGGCGCTCTCGTGCGTTGCGGCGAGCTGGGTGTAGACGTCTGCGGGGTGGCCGGTCAGGCCGTGCAGGGGTTCGGGGTCGGGGACGGAGTGCAGGGTGTGTGTGCTGGTGTCTGGGGTGTCGGTCATGGGTGGGGCCTCAATTCCGTGAGTGTGTGTGGTGTTGAGGTCCCCGGCCGGGGTGCGGGTCCGGTGTTGGGCCTGCGGGTGTTCGCCGGGCGCGTGCGCAGCGCGGGGTTCCGGGTGAACGTGGCTGCGTACCGGCGGGTTCATGGTGCTTGGTGTGCCCGGTCGGTTCGTCGGCCACGACCATGGACGCTCCACGTCCGCAGGAAGTCAAGCGGCGTAAACGCGCAGATCAGAGAGGTGCTGCCGCGGCGTCGGCCAGCGGTCGGGGTGGTGTGCCGATCGGCATACGGGCGCGGGATCTGTCCGGCTCGCGGCGACCGGTCGCGAGCGGCGCGGATCGGGCTGGTCGGACGATCTGTGTGGTTCATGGAGAGTCGGCCGGTGGCGTCGCGGGCCGGGTGGCGAGCTGGTGGTGGATCTGGCGGGCGCGGGCTGGACCGATCCGCAGCTCGGTCCGTAGCCGCCAGATGCTCGCGGGGCGGCCCGTGGTTCGGCGTACGGCGCGGTCGAGGGCGACGGCCCGGTCCCACACGTCGCCGTCTGCCGAGGTGGCTTGAGCGGGCTGGCCTCCGGGTGGGGGCGGGGGTGCCGTCGGCGGGCTGTCGGCCGACACTGGCCCCGTATGGCCGGGTGTCGGCGACGGTGCTGGTGGTGCCGCGGTGCTGCCCCCTGGTCCTCGATCGGCAGCTGTCAGTGCCTCACCGTCCTCGATCGGCGGCGTATCGGCCGGACCACTAGCTGGTCCGGTCGAACCCGCTTCCGTCGGCGTGGAGTTGGGGTGGTCCTCGGCAGGGTCGGTGGTGTCGATCTGGTGCATGAGGTGGGTGATGGTTCGGCGGTAGGCGGCGATCGTTTCGGTGAGGGCGATCAGGAGCAGGGCCGGGGTGAGGTGGAGGAGGACTGCTGCTGGATCTGCCCGGTGGGGCCAGCCGATCTGTCCGTCGGGCCAGAGGGACTCCCACGTGTTCATGAGGGCGGCGGTGCAACCGGCGCTCCAGCGCAGGGTCGTGGACCAGGCGGGTGGGCGGATGCCCCAGGAGGCGAGGCGGGCGTCGACATAGAGGACGCCGGCCAGGGCGATACCGAGCATGGGGTCGAGGAGGACCGCGATGGCGAGGGGGACGCCGCGGCTGGTGGCGAACTGGGTGACGTTGACCGTGGTGAAGACCAGGGCCAGTACGCCGACCGTGCACAGGACTCGGGTCATGAACCTGAGCAGGGCGACGGCCTCGTGCGCGTCCGGATGCTTCATCGCGTGCCACCTGTGCTGGTGGTCGCGCTGGCTGCGGGGCGGGTGGCGCCCTGGTAGGTGGGGCTGTCGGTGTGGGCGGGGGCTTCGCGGACGACCGCGCCCGGGTATGGGGCGTCCACCGCCTGTCCGCCGCCGGTGTAGATCGACACGTGGGTGATGTGCCCCGGGCCGGTGCCAAAGAACAGCAAGTCCCCGGGGAGCAGTTGGGTGCCGTGCGGTACGCGGGGGCCTGCGTCGAACTGCGGCTGCGCCACGCGCGGGATGGTGATTCCGGCGGACCGGTAGGCGGCCCTGGTCAGGCCGGAGCAGTCGAAGCCGCCCTCAGACGGGCCGTCGCCGCCCCAGACGTACGGCGTGCCGATCTGGGCCCGGGCGAAAGCAACTGCTTTTCCCGCCGCTCCTGTTGGTGTCGGTGCGGCGGCAGCGTACTTCGCGGCGGTCTGCAGGACCTGGTTCACGTACGCCTTGCTGTGGTTGTAGTGCCAGATGGCCCGCCGTAGGTCCTTGCCATTCTTCGCGCCGTTGGCGCACAGCAGCCTGGCGGCGGCGTAGACCGCGTCGATCGGGTCCCACGGGGTGGGCGGCTTCTTCCCGCCGGGCGGGACAGGGTACGCGTACGCCTTGAACGTGGAGTCGAGGAACTGCATGGGGCCCTTGGCATTGGCCGAGGAGATCATTGTGGGGTGGCGGCCGTGGTCCGTCTCGACCTTTCCGATGGCCGCGAGGATCGTCCACGGCAGGCCGGGGCACTCGGGGGCGGCCCGCTGGTAGAGGGCGAGCATGTACGGCGGGATGTCGGCGACTGCGTACTTGCTCGGCGTTGCTGATGCTCCGCCGCCCGGCAGGAGGGACGAGATCAGGGTTGCGATGAGTACGGCGGTGAGGAGCGGGAGTGCGAGGACCGTGCAGCCGACGCCCGCGGCGGTCTTCGCGAGCGGGGAGGTCACGGTGCCGTCTCGGGCAGGGGTGGGACGGGGTGGGTGAGGCCGGTGTCGGCGTCGGTGGGTTCCAGGCCGGTGGCTGGGGTGAGGTGCGGCCAGTATGCGGCGAGGGCGGTGAGGGTGGTGCGGTGGGTGCCGGGGCCGAAGGGGGACCACCACGGCCCCCAGGGGCTGGTGGTGGTGTGGTCGGCGGAGCTGGTGGCGATGGCGAGGCCGAGGTCGCGGGCGGGGGCGGCCAGGCGGTGGCGGATGTTGGCTTCTCGGGACGCCGTGCGGGTGTGGATGAGGAGGGCGGGGCGGGTGCCCGTGTTGGTGGCGAAGGTGGCGTAACCAGGGAGCTTGGCCTCGATCCTGCCCAGGGGGCGTTGGGTGCCGGTGTCGTACTCCAGGAAGAACGGCAGGAGTCGGGAGCCGTCGGTGAAGTGGGCGTAGGCGTCGGGGCGGATCATGTCGCCCCAGCGGCGGGTGCAGGAGCGTTCCGAGAGCCAGACGGGCAGGCCGGTCGTGGGGTGAGTCCGTGCGCGCGCGGCGAGGTGGGTGAGGAGGTCGTTGACGCCGAGGTCGTGGCCGAGGGACGGGGAGTAGGCGATGCGGGCGGTGGAGGTGGGGCGCCAGCCGATGGCGGCGCGCTCGAGGCCGGTGTGGGCGGCCAGCAGGGCGGCTCCGGCGGGACCGAGGGTGTAGTGCTCGGGGGCGGAGCCCGACTGGACGAGAGGGCGGAACGAGTCGAGGACAGCGTGGTGGTGGAGCAGGCGAAGTCGGCGTTGGGCGGAGCGCAGAGTGGTGAAGGCGAGGCGGGTGATCTGGTGAGTGGTCAGGACACGGTGCTCGTACAGCATCCGTACCAGCCACAAGTCCCGCGTCGTCAGGAAGCGTGAGAGAGCCGCGACGTCGATGCGTCCTGGCGTGGTGGCGGGGCGTCGGCGGCTCGTGGCGGCGCGGGCCGTGTAGTGCGAGCCGGGGCCGGAGGTGGGGCGGGGGAGTGCGGGCATGACGGATCACCACCAGGTGCTTGCGGGAGTGGGGCGAGGGAAGCCCGTGCAGTGCTGCAGGGGTTAAGGGCCGGTGGCCAGGCGTGGTGCCGTGCCGGAGGCCGCGGCCGCGCGCAAGTCCGCGGCGCGGCCTGGGACGGCGGGAGGCAGGGGGCGCGTGGTGAGGGTGAACGCGGCCGATGCTGCGCCGCCGGTGAGCAGGTGGGCGGCGGCCTGGTAGGGGCCGAGGTGAGCCAGGTCGTGCGCGGCGAGGGTGGGCAGGGTGTGGCGCTCCAGGGCGTTCGCGTCCTCGGGGGAGGCGTTGAAGAAGATCTTGTTGCGGGCGTTGGCGGAGATGCCTTCGCGCAGGTCGCGGGGGAGTTGGGCGAGGTGCTGGTGGGCGAGGGTCATGGCGAGGCGGTAGCCGCGGGCCTCGGCGAGCATGTCCTCCAACGGGTAAGGCAGCGTCAGGAAGTTGTGGCACTCGTCGACGTACAGCGAGGCGTCGATCCGGTCGCGTTCCGGTACCCGAGCGCGGGCCGCGGCGGCCTGCCAGGTCCCGGCGACGATGAAGGAGCCGAGGAGCCGGGCGGTCTCCTCGCCGAGCGCCCCCTTGGGGAGGCGGGCCAGGAGGATGCCGCCGTCGAGGACCTGGGTGAGGTCGAAGGTGGAGGGGCCTGCGGCAATGGCGCGGCGGGCGAAGTCGCGCAGCAGGAAGGCACGGAGCTTGTTCATGACCGGCCCGACGACCGCCGCCCGCGAGGGGTCGGACAGGGACTCGTACCAGGACCAGAAGCCGCGTAGCACTGGGTCCTGCAGAGCGGGGATGAGGCGCAGACGGTAGGCGTGTTCGCCGAGCAGGCGTGGGACGTCGGCCAGAGTGACCAGCTGGCCTGTGCGGTCGCGGTGTTTGAGCAGGGTCAGACAGGCGGCGCGCATGACGTCGTCGGTTCTGGGGCCCCAGAAGGCGGTGAAGATGCGGCGGAAGATGCCGGTGATGTTGTCGACGACGACATCGATGTCCGTGCCGTCCAGGACGTTGAGACAGGGCGGGATATGCCGGTCGTCGGGGTCGATCAGCGTCAGCCGGTCGGCGCAGGTGTCGGGCAGACGGGCCAGCAGATCGGTGACGAGGTCGCCCTTGGGGTCAATGACGATGGCGCCGCGCCGGTTGCGTACGTCGTCCAGGACCAGATTCCCGATCAAGGTGGACTTGCCGGAGCCGGTGGCGCCCATGAGGTGGGTGTGGTGGCGGGCGTCTGGGACGGCGAGGCCGACGCCGCGTCGCGCGCCCGTGTCCGAGCGCCCCAGGGGTTTCACGCCGCTGCCTGGGGTGGGCTCGGGGATGGTGGGCGGGGGCAGGACGGAGCGGGCTCCGGCGCGGCGCAGGCCGGGGGCGTCAGGGTCGAGGGGGAGGTGGGCCAGGGCGGCGAGCTCCGGAACCGACAGCAATGCCGAAGTGGTGGGGAAGTGGCGGTGGTTGAGTTGGGGTTCGGGGCTGTGGAGGCGGGTTCGGGTGAGGTGGTTGCGGTCGGCGTAGAGGCCGAAGGCTGAGGCCAGGCCGTGGGCGCGGCCGCGTACCGCGTCCTCGGCGCGCTCGGCCTTGGGGGAGTTGGTGGCGGCGTAGGTGAGGGAGGTCTGCCACTGGGGGCCCGCGAGTTTGGCGGCGGCCTGCCGCACCGTGGCGGCGTGCTCCGGGTCCTGCCTGCCGGTCGCGGTGCGTTGTGGGCGGTGTAGGAGCAGTGCGGCCAGCGCGGGCAGCCGGTTCGGGGTGTGCCCGGCCTTGAGACGTCTGGCCTGGCGGCGCGCCCGCCGCAGAGCTCGGCCGGTGGCGGGCCGGGCGAGGACTTGGACGCAGGCCGACTCAGTCTCCGCGAGGCCGGTGGCGGCCTGCAGTAGCGCACGCAGGGGGTCGCTGTCGTGATCCGTACGCAGCGGCAGCACGCACGGTCGGGCGGGGCGGAGGCGACCGGCTGTGACCACATGACCGGCAGGCAGGAGAGGCTGCGGGTCGGTGACGCGGGTGTGGGCGCCGGGCCAGGCCGCTTCGACGGCGCGGCGCACCAGGCCGAGCGGTACGCCGCCGGGTACCCACAGGCGGATGCGCAGGCCGGTGTGGGACCAGGCGTATTCGAAGCCGAGGTGCGGCTGGCCGGTGGTGATCCGTCGCCACCAGGGGCGGAGCAGGCCGGACAGTTGGGCCCACAGCACCTCGCCGCCCGTGGGGGTAACGGTGGGTGGGGCGAGGATCTCCACCCAACGGGCCTGATCGGCGAGGCGGCGTCGGCGCCACCCCAGGAGCCAGACGTGTGCAGCGCAACCAGCGGCTGTGGACACGAGAACGGCAGGGAGGAGGAGCGGAGCGATGGCGGCACACCACATCCACGTACCGGTGACGACGTCTGTCCAGAAGCCGCCGGGGTGGGTGAGGAAGTCGGAGAGCGGCCCGTCGGGTGATGCCCACATCTGAGGCGCGTCGTGAACCGTCATCGTTCCCACACCGCCGTCTCGTTCAGGTCATCGGCGGAGCCGCTGAACTCGCTGTCGTTACCGAGGTGCTGGGCGGCGAGTTCGCGCGGGTCTGTGGTGATCACGCCGTGCTCTTCGGGGGCGGCCACGCTGATGAAGGCGACTTTGTGGCGGCGGTCGCCGGTGAGGAGCAGGGCTTCGCCGCGGGTGGCAGAGAGCAGGAACTCGCGCTCGCCGTGGCAGAGGTGGAAGTTCTCTGCGATCTGGTCGATGGCTTGTGGGGCCTGACGGAGCAGGATCTGGGTGGCGGCGTTGGAGACGATGGCCCGGCCGAGTGGGGAGGCTAGGACGTCGTCGGCGTCCTGGGTGACCAGGGCCAGACCGGTCCAGCGCTTGCGGGCGGCCTTGGCCATGCGGAACAGGAACCGGGCGCCGGCCCCGGCCTGCATGAGCATCCACGCCTCGTCGACCACGACAAGGTGCCTGCCGCGACGCGAGCCCAAGGTGACCTGCCGCCAGACCGCGTCGAGGGCGAGCAGCATCGCCGGTGCCTTGACCTCTTCCGGTAGCTGCCGCAGCGCGTACACCACTAGGTGTCCGGAGGTTTCGACGGTGCTGGTGCCGTTGAAGAGGCGGGCGTGCGAGCCGGTGGTGTAAGGGGTGAGCCGCTCGGCCAGTTCAGCGGCCACCTCGGTGGCTGCGTCGCGTAGCCGTGCTTCGAGGTCGGCGAGTTGGGGTGGCGTGCGGGTCCAGGTGCGCGCGTCGGTAGTGATGCTCGCCTGTTCGTAGGTGGCCAGGATCGCGGTGTCGAGGACGGCCTTCTCGGCGGCGGTGAACTCCGAGCCCAGGAGCACGGCGAGGAAGGTGTGCAGGAACAGCACGCGCCGGGTCAGTACCTCGTCACTGGGGTCGGCGGCGGTGGGCAGGTCGAAGGGGTTGAGCCGGACACCGTCGGTGCCGAGTGCGACGACGTGCCCGCCGATGCTCTCGGCGAGACGTACGTACTCGTCCTCCGGGTCGATGACCGAGGCGGTCGCGCCGGTGAACAGGAGCCTGAGCAGCTCGAGTTTGGTCAGATACGACTTGCCGGCGCCGGAGCGGGCCAGGGTGATGGAGTTGTAGTTGTCCTGCGCGAACCGGTCCCACAGCACCGGGGTCCCGGACAGGGCGTTCAGGCCGTAGAGCACGCCGGTGGTCCGGCCGTCGGGGCCGGTGGGTGGGGGCAGGTCGGGGCTGGTGAAGGGGAAGCAGGCCGCCAGCGCGGCGGTGTCGAAGGTCCGGTGGATCTTCAGCGTGTCGATGCCGAGGGGCAGGGTGGCCAGCCACCCGGGCAGCGCCCGGTACGTCGTCGGGGCGACGGACAGGAGCAGCGACTCGGCCACCGCCCTTACAGCGGCGACCTGTTCGGCGAGGGTGTCCTCGTCGGCAGCGTGGACGGTGAGGTACAGGGAGACGTGGAACAGCTTTCCCTCGCCACGGGCAATCCGGTAGGCGAGGTCGGCCGCATCCGCCGCGGCCGCCTCCACCTCCGGGTCGTCGAGCTGTCCCTTCTCGAAGCCGGTGCGCCGTCCGGATTCCAGGCGGGCGCGCTGCTTCTTCAGCCCGGCCGCCGCGACCGGGTTGGGGATGGGGTCGATGTGCAGGGCGATGTCGAGATGTCCGGGGAAGTTCAGGAGTGGGGCGAGCCAGCCGGGGGTGACCTCGGCCGGATAGCCGGTCACCACCAGGGTGGAGGTCAGGTGCGCGCCGACGGCCAGAGTGCGGGCGTGGACCTCGACGGCCTCCGGCCCCACTGCTTCCAGAAGTCGGCTGCCTTCAACTCGCCCCGTGTTGGGGCAGGTTCGGTGCCTGTGCGGGTTGAGCGGGTTCACGGGCGGCCTTCTTCGTCGATCGGGGCGGACGAGGTGATGGGGGTGTCGGGGTTGCACGCCGCGCCGATGAGGCGGGCTGTCTGTCCGGCATCGAGCGGGGTGACCGTGACCTCGGCGGGGGCGAGGGCCCGGGCGGCCTCATCCAGGCGTTGGCGTTCTCGGCCCGTGCCCAGGGCTGTGCGGGCGCCGCGTGGCGGGTGGGGTTCGCGGGCGGTCAGGACGATCTGCCGGGCCAGGGGATTGGCGCTGGTGGCCAGGTCGTTGAGGAAACCGGCGTGAGCGCGGGCGGCTTGTTCCAGGGCCGGGTGCGGCAGGGCTGCGGCGCCGTGCTGCAGGCCGTGGGCGAGCGGGGCGAGGTCGGTGCGGTGGCAGCGCACCAGAAGCTGGGTCGGTCCGGTCAGCGAGTTGAGCCAGCGCGCGAACGCCGCCGTGAGGCCTTGCTGTTCGGTCGCGGAGCGCAGGTCGAAGTTGACCGTTGTGCAGGTCGCCACCGCGGCGTGCCCGTCGCGGCCGAGAGTGAGGGCCCCGGCCGGGGTGATGCCGGTGCAGGGCAGGTCCATTGCGGCTGGCGGCGCCCCCTGGGCTGTTCTCCAGCTCTCGGGGATGATCTCGGGGAGGGGTGGAACTCCTTCGGGGGCGTGCACCTGGCGCTTCGGTGCGCGGGCGTGGGCCCAGGCGGCGGCCGCGAAGCGGTCCAGGCCGATGCCCTCCCGTTTGCCCAGGGCGAGCGCACCGGCCGCGCCGGCGACGGGCACCACCATGACGAGGTAGGCGAGGGGGCTCAGCCAGGGGCGGGTGGCCCAGTAGCAGCCGTACAGCACGAGCGCGACCACCGTGAGGATCGCGGTCTGCCGTGCGGTGAAGGGGCCCAGGAGGCGGTCGGGACGGCTGATATCGGCGGGGATACGGGTGGCGTACAGACCCTCGTCAGGGCCGTGGTGGTCGGGGCTGGGCACGGCGGATCACCTCCGGGTCGGATGCGGTCGGGGTGGGCGGGGCGGCTCCATCGGCAGCCGCAACGGCATCGGGCGCCCCTGGGGGCGGAGGGCCGCTGGCGGGATCGGCCTGCGTGCGGGAACGGGGCCTGTGGGGCGCGGGCCCGTACGGGACTCCGGCACGGCGGTCTGCGGGATCTGAGCCTCGGGCGGGCGCGGGTTCGGTGGGGTGAGAGCCGGTGGGCGGTAGCCGGGCGGGGGAGGCGGTGTCTCCCGGACCGGGTCGGCCGGCGTCGGCCACGGGCTGCTCCGCGGCGGCGCCGCGGACGGGGAGGGCCGAGGGTTCGGTGGTGCCGGACGGGGCCGGCCGCGGGGACTGGCAAGGGCAGTTGGGCCGAGCGCCCCGGACCGGGCGGCTGGCTGCCTGGGTGGGGGAGGTGCATCGGGTGTGGGCCGGTTGTTAGGCCCTGGCCGCAGGGCGCCGGCCGCGGGGCCGCCTCGACTCGTGCCCGCTGGTGGCACGGTGACAGCGCGAGGGGTGGTGGCGTGCGGCCCGGCCGTGGGTCGGTGACTGCCGGGCCCATGCCGCTGCTGGCCGTGGCCACCGAAGAACTGGCCCAGCCTGCCGGACAACCCATCCTGCCGACGGCCGCCGCCTGACGGGCGGGGTGGGCGGGCACCCCCGCCCCCTCGGCCACCGCCCCCGAGCGGGCCGCGCCGACCACCGGGACCGAAGGGAGCGCCTCCTCCGCCGAGCCCGGGACGTCGGCCGCCGCCGCGGCGCAGCAGATGCATCCCGGGCAGGTAGTGCTCCATCAACCGGTAGAGGGCGAGGTGGCGCAGGATGCGCAGGGCGCCCGGTGCGTGGGGCTGGTGGACCGGGGTGCCGCGCAGCACAACCTGCAGGGTCCAGCCGGGGATCTTGAACAGGGCCCAGAACAGGGCGAGTCCGGCCAGCAACGTGCCGAGCTGGTCCGCCTTCGGGATGCCGAGGGCGGTGGCTCCGGGGGCGAAGAACAGCTTCAGCGCGAGGATGAATGTCATCGACTGTGCGACCTGGATGACCAGACAGCCGGCCAGTCCCCGCCACCACAGCCGGGCGATGGGGTCGGTTACGGGGTGTGCGTGGCAGGCCAGGGCGAGCGGGGCCAGAACGGCGAGCAGCGCCATCACAGCGACGCGCACCATGAACCCGATCAGCACCGCCACCACCAGCACGACCACCATGAGCGCGAGGAGCAGCAGGTAGAGCTTCAGCCCCGCCGGGCCGAACAGGGCGAAGGGCAGGACGCGTTCGACCATCCCCTGGGCGGCGTCGGCCATGTCCGTGGCCATGATCGCGTGGGCGAGGGCGTTGGACAGCTCGATCGCCTTGCCCATTACGGTCCGGGACAGCGCCGCGGCGACCATGCCGAACAGCAGTCGCGGGGCGATCTGCTTGAGGGCGTAGCGGGACTGGACGGTCTCGTACCCCATGACCGTGATCCCGCCGAAGGCCACGAACAGCACGTACAGGCCGACGGTGACGGTCAGCATCTGCTGCCACAGCTTCTTGATGTCGGCGTGCTGGGTGACGTCGGGGGTGGCGAGCAGGGTGTCGGCGAGAAATTCGCGGATCGGCTGCATGGCCTGCTCGATCACGGTGCCGAGGAACATCGTGATCGCGTTCGTGACCATGGCCGGTACGTCGAACAGGTCCCCGAAGCCCCAGACGTCGGCGGTGTCGCAGTCGCTCGGGTCCCCGTCGGCCTCACAGGCCGACGGCATCTCGCCCGGCGACGGCTCTGGGGAAGAGGGCTCTTGTGGCGACGGCTCGGGTGAGGGCCGGTCGGGTTCGGGCCGCGGGCCGGGTGAAGGATCCGGTTGGGGCTCCTGCGGCGAAGGGCCAGGTGCGGGCCCGGTCTCTGGACTCGGTTCGGGTTCGGGAGGGCCCGGCGCCGCCGGTGCCACCGCAGGCAGGACACGCAACTCGGCCTCGGCCTGAGAGGCGAGCGGCACCAGGCCCACCATGGTGAGACAGAACAGCAGGGGCAGGGCGCGGAGTCGGCGCCGGATGCGGTTCATCCCCCGCCTCCGCCACCGGCGCCGACAATGCTCTTCAGTACGGTGACGAGGACCGGGGCGAGGATGGCCAGGCCGTAGCCGATGGCGGCGGCCTTCAACGCCCGCTTGGCGGCCTCGACTTCGCCCGGGTCACCCCCGGCCATGAGGTAGCGCAGCCCGCCGAAGGTCAAGAACAGGGTGGCGAGCCCGGCGAGGATGCTGACGATCCAGTTCCGCAGGTTCTTGATCACGGTTGGGACGTCGGCGACCGCCCAGACGTACGGCGGGTCGGCCAGCAGTGCGCACACCGTCACCGCGAGGGTGACCCCGACGCGCAGGGCCCATCGGTCCGCCGCGCTGCGGGGTGGACCGCACGGCCGATGCAGTCGTACGGACATGACGGCACACCTCCAACGGAGCGCGGCAGGAAGACGAGTGAGACGAAGACGAATGGCGAGACCGGCGCGAGGTCTTGACCGGTGCTCCGTGTGCTGGGCGGGTGGGGTGAGCGCGGTCCCTCGGTCCCGGGGCCGTCCTCCCTTGCGGGTGCGGCGGGAACGAGAAACGAGGCTCGGGTGTCAGCACGAGACGGCACGCGCAGCACCCCACCCGGCAACACGACCCGGCAGCGGCCCAGGATCAGCCACGGACCGGATCAGGCGGTGACCCGTCCGTGTGCGGCAGGCACCGGACAGGAACGCTCACCGGTAATAGAGACCCCCTGGCCCGAAAGTGACATCGCAGGGTCCCGGGAGCGCGGCGCCCGTGCTCACTCCTGCGGTCGGCGGCGCAGATGCGCGGCCAGGTGCTCCTCGGCAGCCGTCCGGTGCCGATACAGCTGCCGTACGCTCACCCCGCGTTCGTCGGCAAGGCGCCGCATCGGCTCGCCCTCCAGACGCGTCCGGGCGATCAGCCGCGCCTCGTCGACGTCCACGACACCGTCCCGCACGGCGAGCGCCAGCACCGTGTACTCGTCCCGGCCCTCGCCACTTTCGCCGCCCTCGCCAGACAGCGCGGCATGCTCGACGTCCGGCGTTCGGGCGCAGTCAGCCGATGCTGACCGGTACGCGACGAGACGCCCCAGATGAACACCGTCGGCAGCAGCCTCTCGTACGGCCTGACGGCGAGCGGCGTACACCAGCCGGTGCACCGCCCGGTCGGCCGCCGCGAACAACTCCCGTCCCACATCCGCCGTTTCCGTATCCACGTCGGGCAGAGCGCAGGCCACTGCGGCCAGTGCTTCCTGCTCGACCTCGGCGCGCTCCAGATGAACCGGCCGGGCCAAGCGGGCCATCATCCGCCACAGCACCGGAACCGTCATCGCCACGGCCACGGTGTCCCACGGCGCGCCGAGCCGTTGTGCCCGACGCACCACCTCCCGCCACGTCCGCGCCCGCAGCTGAGCCGAGGTGGCGGGGTGCGCCAGCAGAGTCCGCACTTGATCGACCGCCAGATGCGGCTGCTCCGGCTCGGCACAGACCAAGTCCGCGGGCAAAGTGACCGGTTCGGCCGCAGAGGCGAGCTCGAGGAAGGACTCCTCCAGCGCCTGCAGCGGCGAACGGCCTCCCGCCTGACTGCAGGCGGTACGGCGGGCGGCGGGGCGAGAAGGGTGGTGGTGCATGGCACGACTCCTTGCGGAACGACAGCGAACGGATTCACTGCCGCCCCTTCTGCCAGTCCCCCGCGCCACCACCGCACCGGCAACGGCCCACGCCCGGACCATGAGTGGCCCACTGGCCCGGCGTGTGCGATGGCCCGCCACCGAACCACCCCCGCCCACCAGCAGCGCTCACACACCAGCGTCCGCCGGACTCGAACACGAAGAAATCTTCATCGCGCTCGGAGCAGGGCACGGGACCGTGCTGCGCGGTGGCACGGCAGTGGCCCGCAGGTGGCTCGCCACTGGCTCGCTGCCCCACCCACCTGCACCGATCCCCCCTGCCTACGACACCGCGGCAGCCCGAGATAGGGGACCGGTGCATCGACCTGTCCGGTTCGAACGGCCGGGCTCGGCATGACAATTCGGCCGGGCCACTTCCCTATACGTTCACGTCAGCACCCGACGGTTCCCGCCCCTCGCCTCCCGGGCGCCACCCGCCCATGAACCAAACCCCCTCCCCCTCCCGCACGGCACGGCCGCTCCCGACCACGATCTGGCTCCCACCCACCGACCGAGCAGACACGGCCCCCGCACCGGGACAGATCCTGCCCGCCTGGGCCCACGACAAGATCCGCACCGAGTACACCCGCCGCCCCGGCCACCCGCCCGCTCCAGTGATCCGGATCTCCATCCGGGACACTGGCCCGGGCATGGACGCCCGCACCCCCTGCACCACCGACACGGGAGTGGACAGCAGCCAGAGCACTGGCCCGGCGCGTGTCCTGCTCGCCGAACTCCACCCCGACACCCTCCCCACCACTGCCAACAGCCCCAGCCTGCAGGCCCCGAGCGGCATGCCGGGCGCCATGGAGGACGCCTGGCCCGGCTTCTTCCACCGTGCCCACCGCCTGCTGCCTGACCACGGCGTGCTGCTGCTCGCCACCCGCCAGTGCCGCGACGCCGGAGTCCTCACCGACCCCCTCGGCGCCCTGATCGCCTGCGCGCGCACCGCCGGGTTCCGCTACGTGCAGCACATCGTCATCGCCCACGCCCGCCCCGTCGAACGCCGCCTCGACCCAGAGCTCCCGACCGACGCGAGCCCCGGCGTCGCACACAGCGACTTGCTCGTCCTGACCGCGATCCGCCACGGCTGACACGAAGGAGCCCTACGCCATGCCCGCTTCCGCCGTGTCGGTCTGGAACACCGCCCCCACCTCGGCCCCCGCCCTGCGCAAGGGCCGCTACGTCCCCGGCTCCGCCGCTCACCCCGCCAAGATGCACCCGGGCATCGCCGCCCACGCGATCGCCACCTACTCCCGCCCCGGCGACCTGGTCCTCGACCCGATGTGCGGCATCGGCACCACCCTCGTCGAGGCCATCCACCTCGGCCGCTACGCGCTCGGAGTCGAGTACGAACCAAAGTGGGCCCACCTCGCTCGCCTGAACGCCGTATCAGCAACACGCGAAGGCGGCACCGGCTCGGGCCGGGTCACCTGCGGCGACGCCCGCGACCTGGACGCTCTGATCCCGGCCGCATGCCGCGGCCAGATCGCCCTGGTAGTCACGTCACCCCCATACGGACCGAGCGTCCACGGCCAGGTCCGCTCCACCCGCGAAACCGGCGAACGCGGCGTCGTCAAGAAGGACTACCGCTACGGCCACGACCCCGCCAACCTCGCCCACGTCGGCCTCGACCAACTCCTCGCCGCCTTCACCGACATCCTCACCCAATGCCGCAAGGTGCTGCGTCCCGGCGGCACGGTGGTGATCACCACCCGCCCGTGGCGTGAACACGGCGAACTCATCGACCTGCCCTCCGCCGCCCTCGCCGCAGGCCAGGCCGCCGGAGTCATCCCCGCCGAACGCAACGTCGCCCTCCTCGCCGGAATCCGCGACGGCCAACTCATCGCCCGCCCCTCCTTCTTCCAGATGAAGAACGTCCGCGACGCTCGCCGCCAAGGCATCCCGCTCTCCGTCGTCCAGCACGAGGACGTCCTCGTGTTCCACGCACCCCTGAACCCCCCGACCACCGCCGGTCTTCGCGACGCTCAGCACGTCAGCGGCAGCCGTATCCCCGCAACGGTGGTCATGCGCAAACCGGCAGACACGGCCACCTTCCGCTCCCGCACCTGCACAACCAGCAGCGGAGGCCGCCATGCCTGACGCGGCACTCACCTCCTGGCACCAGACCGAGAACACCACCCTGTACGTCGGCGACGTGACTACGGTGCTGGCCTACCTCCCCGCTGGGAGCGTGAACTGCATCGTCACCTCCCCGCCGTATTACGCGACTCGGGACTGGGACGATGCACGGCAGATCGGCCAGGAACCCACTCCTGCCGCCTACCTGCACGCCCTGCGCGAGGTCTTCCGCGAGGCCCATCGCGTCCTTGCCGAAGACGGCGCCCTGTGGCTGAACATCGCCGACGTCTACGCCACCGGCCCCGCACCCCGCCGTACCGTCACGCCGGGGCACTCGCCGCTGCCGCCGAAGTCCCTCCTCGGCCTGCCCTGGCGTCTGGCCCTCGCTCTCCAGGAAGACGGTTGGATCCTCCGTAACGAGATCATCTGGGCCAAGCCGAACGCGGTGCCCGAGTCGTGCCGTGACCGTCTCGCCCGGCGCCACGAACTGCTCTATCTGCTGACCAAGAACAGCCGGTACCACTTCGATCTGGACGCGATCCGTCAGCGGTACGACGGCGACCGGTCCTTGGTCCGCCGCGCCCATCGCAGTGCCAACAAGCCGAACACCGCCCGAGGCATCTGGCCACGACCGGCACCGCGCCCTTCGACGGCGCTCGGTCGTCCGAACATCCAGCCCAGTGGAGTCCAACACACCGCCTCCCACCCCGGGGGCCGGAACCCGGGCACGGTCTGGACGATCCCGACCCGCCCGAGCAGGCATGCGCACACGGCCCCGTACCCGATCGATCTCGCCCGGCGCTGTATCAGCGCTGGCTGTCCACCCGGTGGAATGGTCCTGGACCCGTTCAGCGGCTCGGGCACCACGCTCGCCGCCGCCCTCCAACTCGACCGCCAGGCCATCGGGATCGACATCCGTGAGGACTTCCAGCGCCTGGCACGCGCCAGGCTTGAGTGGGCGGCGGCGCTCTCATGACTGCCGCCAAGCAGCCGCCCCATGAACAGAGTCCAGCTGGTGAGCGGCTTGACGACGGGCCGGAGCGGGAGCGTCCATGGTCGACGCCCGGCGCGGACCAGGGCTCCGCGCCATCGCGGGCCAGGTCGTCGCGCGAGCCGGGGTGGAAGGGAGACAGCAGCGCGGACACGACGCTAACCCGCCCGTCCCGGCACGCGACCGGTCACGCCACGCGCGGCGGGAGCAACCGGCTGCTGACCGTGGAAGAGGTCGCCGCCTGGCTGCGGGTCAGCGAGCACACCCTCCGCAACAACTACCGCTCCTGGGGCCTTAAGCCCCAGAAGGTCGGACGGCTCCTGCGCTTCCGCGAACGCGACATCACGCACTACCTCGACGAGCACTACGGGTGATGCCCTGGCGCCCGCACCACGTATGGAGGACATCCGGTGGCCACGGTCTACCAGCGCTGCAAGAGCGACAAGCGCAGCCCCAACTATCCATGCACCAAGGCGCGTTGCGGACATCCGTGGACGGTGCGCTACCGCGAGCCCGGCGGCCGGGGAGCGAAAGAACGTCAGGAAAGCTTCACCAAGAAGACCGAGGCGGACGCCTTCGCCGCGAAGACCGAGCGGGACAAGCATCAAGGCGTCTACCTCGATCCCAGACGCGGCGAGATCACCGTCCGGGCCTACGTTGAGGACTGGCTGGAACGCAAAGCCATTATCGAATCCACCCGCGACAGCTACGAGAGCTTCGTACGCAATCACCTCATCCCCGCTCTCGGCGCCAAGACGATCGCCGGTGTGCAGCGCTCCGACATCGAACGGTTCGTCACCACACTGCGCGGCAAGCTCGCCGCCTCCACGGTGCACGACCGGATGAAGATGGTCGGCGGCATCTTCCGCACCGCAGCGGAGGAGAAGCGGCGGGCCGACAACCCCGTCGACGGCGTCACTATCCCCAAGGCCAGCCCGAACGCGGTCGACGAGGACGAGATCCCCACCCTCTACGAGGTCGACCTCCTCGCCAAGCAGATCGCCCCGCACCTTCGCCTGACCGTCTATCTGCCCGCCGCGGCCGGGCTGCGGATCAGCGAAACCCTCGCCTTCACCACCCAGTGCCGCCGCGGCGACTTCATCCGACTGCGCTGGCAGGTCAGCCGCAAAGCCAACCGAGCAGACTGCACGAAACCCTTCGTCCCGCTCAAACACCGCACCGAGGGGGAGTACCGCGACATCCCCCTGCCCCGGTTCCTCGACGAGGAGATCACCGCCCACCTCGACCGGCACGGCACGCGCCAGGTCGGCGCCCTGGAAGTGCTCTTCCAGCCCTTCGGCAAGGCAGAGACGACGATGCCGACCGCCGCCTCCTACGGCTACCACTTCGCCAAAGCCGCCAAGTCCGCCGGTCTCGTCAAACCCGACGGCACACCGAAGTACACGCCGCACAGCCTGCGCCACTTCTTCGCCTCCACCGCGCTCGCGCACGGCATCCCCATCCACGAGGTCTCCCGCTGGCTCGGCCACAAGTCGATCACCACGACCGTCGACATCTACGGCCATCTCGTCCCCGAGGCGTGGGAGCGCTGCCGGACGATCATGCAGGACGCACTCCGCCCCTCAGCGGCCCCCGCGTGACGGATTCCGGCGCGCATCCACGCGTCCCGTCGGGGGCCGCTGGGCACCGTTCCCGTACGGTCGCTGGATTTGCGCTGGATCCCCAGAACCTCCGGCACGGTTCTTGCAGGTGACAGCGTATTCCCACATATTCTGGTGAAACGTTGTAATCCCGACACTCCGTACGGGGGCGCTCGACGATGAACATCCGGTTTCTGGGGAAGTGGCGCAAGCGGCAGGAGGCGGAGCCCGGCGTGCGGCTGGCCGTCGCGTTCGCCGAGAACCCGGAGGGTGTGGCCGAGCTGCTCTCCGAGTGCGAGCTGTTGCGCTCGCAGGCGGGTGGGTACGGGCTTGAACTCGACGACAGTCCCGGCTCGTTGGCGGCCCTTGATCAGTTGCCGCCGCGCTGGCGCGACGATCCCGAGGTGCTGCCCTGGTTGGGCAATGACGCGGGGCTGTATCTCGGCACGGTGATCGTGCGGAACGTTCCCGGTGCCGCTTGGCATGTGTGGCCCGGCGGGCAGCCGATGGTGCGGCTCGCCTCTGGGCGTGAAATTCGGGTCGTCGAGGCGGGCCTGGACTGGGCGGTGAGCGGTGTGCCCGAGCTGTTCCAGGTGTACGCCGAGGCTGCCGAAGCCTGACGTCCCGCGGGTGCCGTGGGTGCCGTGGGTGCCGTGGGTGCCGTGCGTGCCGTGGGTGCCTTGCGCGCCTCGCGTCGCAAATACGGTTAATGCCCTATAAGTGCGTGATAAGTGCGTGTCGCTTATTAAGCCCCATATAGCGGCGGATAGTTTGCGCTGGTCGGCGACAACAGTGATGAGCGACGCGATGAGTAAGTAGGCAGGCATGGCCGTCGATCCGTTGATCGAGCTGCGTGACGTCAACAAGTACTACGGGCAGTTGCATGTCCTGCGGGACATCAATCTCACCGTGGGACGCGGGGAAGTGGTGGTCGTCATCGGCCCGTCCGGATCGGGTAAGTCGACCCTGTGCCGGGCGATCAACCGGCTCGAGGTGATCCAGTCCGGGACGATCACGCTGGACGGGCAGCCGCTGCCGGAGGAGGGCAAGGCCCTCGCCAAGCTCCGTGCCGAGGTGGGGATGGTCTTCCAGTCCTTCAACCTCTTCGCCCACAAGACCGTGCGGCAGAACGTTTCCCTTGCTCAGATCAAGGTTCGGGGGAAGAAGAAGGACGAGGCTGATCAGCGGGCCCTGGAGCTGCTCGAGCGGGTGGGGCTGCGGTCGCAGGCCGACAAGTACCCCGCGCAGCTCTCCGGTGGACAGCAGCAGCGCGTCGCGATCGCGCGGGCGCTCGCCATGAGTCCGAAGGTGATGCTCTTCGACGAGCCGACCTCCGCGCTCGACCCCGAGATGATCAATGAGGTTCTCGAGGTCATGCAGCAACTCGCACAAGAGGGCATGACGATGGTCGTGGTCACGCACGAGATGGGCTTCGCCCGCAACGCGGCCAACCGGGTCGTCTTCATGGACGACGGCCGGATCGTGGAGGACCGCACCCCCGTGGACTTCTTCACCAACCCGGAGAGCGCCCGAGCCAAGGACTTCCTCTCCAAGATCCTCAAGCACTGACGGGGGTCGTGCATCGATGCTGCGTACGTCACGTGTGTCGCGAGCGCTCGCCGGGCTCGCGCTCACCGCCCTGACCGCCGTCGCCGGCGCCGCCTGCGGCAGGGAAGGCAGCCCGCCGGTGAAGGGGCCCGCGCCCGAGGAACTGCCCAAGTACCAGGTGGCGAAGGACTTTCAGCTGCCCGACTCGACCACTTGGAACAAGGCTAAGCGGCGCGGTCGGCTCGTCGTCGGGGTCAAGGAGGACCAGCCGTACCTCGGCGAGAAGGACCCCGCGAGCGGCAAGTACTCGGGCTTCGACATCGAGATCGCCAAGATGATGGCGGCCTCGCTCGGCTTCGCACCGCAGCGGATCGAGTACCGGGCGATCGCCTCGGCCAACCGCGAAACCGCCCTGCAGAACGGGCAGATTGATTATTACGTCGGTACGTACACCATCAACGACATGCGCAAGCGGCTCGTCGGGTTCGCCGGGCCCTACTACCTGGCGGGTCAGGGGCTGCTCGTCAACAAGAGCAACGAGGACATCAAGGGCCCGGACGACCTCGCCGGTAAACGCGTCTGCTCGGCGGCCGGTTCGACCCCGTACCAGCGCATCCAGGCCGAATATCCGCGGGCCGTCCTGGTCGCGTACGACAACTACTCGATCTGTGTCGACAACCTCCTCACGCTCCAGGTCGACGCCGTCACCACCGACGACGCCATCCTGCAGGGCTACGCGGCCAAGGCGCCCGACGAGCTGAAGCTGGTCGGCAAGCCGTTCTCGAAGGAGCCATACGGCGTCGGCGTGCCCCGCAACGACAACGCCCTGCGCTTCGCCCTCGACGACGCACTCGCCGAGCACGAGAAGAACGGCAACTGGAAGAAGGCCTACGACGTGACGCTCGGCCTGTCCGGAGTGCCCGCCCCGGAGCCGCCCGCCATCGACCGCTACCCGGCGAGCTGAGGGGGCCCAAGTGAACGTACTGACGGAGAACTTCTCCACCTACGGCGAGGGCTTCCTCGGCACCGTCCAACTCACCGTCTTCGCCTCGCTCCTCGCCCTCGCCCTCGGATTCATCATGGCGTCGTTCCGGGTGGCACCCGTGGGGTCCTTCCGGGTCTTCGGCACCGTGTGGGTGGCGGTCCTTC
The DNA here is from genome assembly GCF_053591935.1 of Streptomyces sp. NPDC002851. NCBI lineage: Bacteria > Bacillati > Actinomycetota > Actinomycetes > Kitasatosporales > Streptomycetaceae > Streptomyces > Streptomyces sp. NPDC002851. The sequence goes on from NZ_JBSFUT010000016.1 coordinate 94,048, forward strand.
GCAACACCCCGCTGACGCTGCTGTTCTTCGCCGTGCTGCTCGGTCTGCCGCGGTTCGGGCTCGTCCTGCCGTTCAAGCTGTTCGCGATCCTCGCGCTCGGCTGCTACACGTCCGCCTTCATCTGCGAGGCGCTGCGCTCCGGCATCAACACCGTGCCCAAGGGACAGGGCGAGGCGGCCCGCAGCCTCGGCATGACCTTCAGCCAGACCCTCAACAACGTGGTGCTCCCGCAGGCGTTCCGCTCCGTGATCCCGCCGGTCGGCTCCACGCTGATCGCGCTCGCCAAGAACTCCGCCATCGCCGGCTCCTTCAGCGTCGTCGAGCTGCTCGGCAGCTACCGGACCCTCAACGAACTGGGCTACAGCATCATCTGGACCTTCATCTGGATCGCCCTCGGCTATCTCATCATCACCCTCGCCATCAGCGCCCTGTTCAACCTCCTGGAGAAGCGCTGGGGAGTCGCCCGATGACCGCCACCCTGACCGCCACCCGGTCCACCGCCCTGTACGACATCCCCGGCCCGCAGGCCAGAAAGAGGCACTTCGCCTACGGCATCCTGTCGACCGTCCTGATTGTGGGGCTCCTCGCATGGATTCTGTATCTGCTGTTCGACACCGACCAGTTCACCGCCACCAAGTGGAACCCCTTCACCTACCAGGGGATTCAGGAGCTGCTGCTCGAAGGGCTCGGCAACACCCTCAAGGCGTTCGGGATCGCCGCCGTGCTCTCCCTCGCGCTCGGTGGGGTCCTCGCGGTGGGGCGGCTCTCCGAGCACAAGCCGGTCCGCTGGCTGGCCACGCTGATCGTCGAGTTCTTCCGGGCCATGCCGGTGCTCGTGATGATCTTCTTCATCTTCGTGGCGCTCCAGGTGCATCCGCTGCCCGCCCTGGTCGCCGGGCTCACGCTCTACAACGGCTCGGTCCTCGCCGAGGTGTTCCGGTCCGGCGTCAACTCCGTGGAGCGCGGGCAGCGGGAGGCCGCGTACGCGCTCGGCATGCGCAAGACGCAGGTGATGTCATACGTCCTGGTTCCGCAGGCGCTGCGCGCCATGTTGCCCGCCATCATCAGCCAGTTGGTGGTGGCCCTGAAGGACACCTCGCTGGGCTTTCTGATCACCTATGAGGAGTTCCTCCATGCCGGGAAGCTGATCGCTTCGAATCTCGACTACGATTTGCCTTTCATCCCGGTGGTGATGGTGATCTCGCCGATCTACATCGGGATGTGCATGCTTCTCTCCTGGTTCGCCCACTGGGTGGCCAAGCGGGAGAGGCGCAGTCCCAAGACGGAGGCCGTGGAAGTCGCCCCGGCAGAACCAGGGACGCTGCTGCCGGGCGGGCAGCAGCACGGATAAGGGCCAGGCCCGGCCGGCGGCAGCCGGAGATCACTCCTCGCGCGGGGTTCCCCCAGGAGAAGGTCAGCTGCGCGCCGGACGGGTTGCGCTCTTACTGCAGCTACTGCAGCTACTTCAGCACGTTCAGCTACTTCAGCGCGCTCTTCGACTGCCACTCCGCCCAGCTCAGGTTCCACTCGCCATAGCCGTTGCCCAGTGCGGCGTCGCCCTTGTGGCCGCTGCCCTCGGTGCGGAACGGGTCGCCGATCTGCACGGCGTCGTAGAGCCACTTCGCGTCCGCGTCGCTCATGCCGACGCAGCCCGAGCTGTGGTTGGTGTTGCCGAAGTACGAGGCGTTCCAGGGCGCGGCGTGGGCGTACATGCCGGACCAGGTCAGGCGCATCGAGTAGTTGACCATCTTGTCGTAGCTGTCGCCGAGGCCGACCGTCTCGGAGTTCATCCTGATCGTGCCCTCCTTGGCCATCAGGACGTTGACGCCGCCCCAGGACGCCTTCTCGCCACCGGGCGTACCGGCCGACATCGGGACCGACTTGACCGCCTGGCCGTCCCGCTCCAGGGTCAGTTGCTTGCTGTCCAGGTCCACCTTGACCTGCTGGTTCCTGCCGACCGTGAAGCCGGTGTCGTAGTCGCGGACGAACCAGCCGCCGCCCTCGCCGGAGTCGACGCCGTTCAGATCGGCGTCCAGGGTCACCTTGGTGCCGGGCTTCCAGTACTCCTTGGGGCGCCAGTCGACGCGGTCCTTGCCGGAGTGGTCCTGGATCCAGCCCCAGGACCCCGTGGTGTTGTTCGACGTCTTGACCTTGAGGTGCTTCTCGACCTCGGCCTTGTTCTTGACCGGGTTGTCGAAGACGATCGACAGCGGCTGGGCGATGCCGACCGTGGTGTCCTTGCCGGGGGCGAGGGTCACCTTGTTGACCTTTCCGGCGGCCTTGGTGCTGAACTTCTTCTTCGCGGTCCTGCTGCGGTCGTCCTTCACCTGGACGGTGTAGGTGGTGCCCGGGGATGCCGCGCGGTCGGAGACCCAGGACTTCCCGTCGTCGGAGATCTTCCCGGCCAGGCTGCCGCCCTCGGCGTCGGCGACCTTCACGTCCGCGAGCTTGCCCTCGGCGGCCTTCACCTTCACCGGCTGCCCGGGCTCGGCCTTGTCGCCGGTGAGGTTCACGGAGACCTTGGCCTTCTTGTCCGCTGCCTCGGCCGCGCCCCCGCTGCCGCCGCAGGCGGTGAGGGCGAGCGCCAGTGCGGCGGCGCTACCGGCGATCGCCACGGTCCGGCGGGACGGGCCGAGCGGCGGGGTGCGGCGGCGTATGTGACTCAACGGTGACCTCCATCGCGTACTCGTTCGTAAGGAATGAGTGGAAAGCCGCACATCGGGTTGCAAGTAAGGGCGAAAACCCGCCACGGGGTGGTGTGAGGTTGATCGCAGACGGCCGGAAGGCCGTCTTGCCGAGCGGGCCCGGCGGCGCCACCTTGGTCGCCATGAGCGACACGGCGGAAATGGACGTCTTCGACCCGAGGATCTACGCGACGGGGGTGCCCCATGCCGTCTACCGGGAGCTGCGCGCGCACCGCCCGGTGGCCTGGCAGGAGGAGTACGAGGTCCTTGGCTGGCCCCCGGGCCCCGGGTTCTGGGCGGTGTCCCGGCACGCGGACGTCGTACGGGTCCTGAAGGACGCCGCGACCTTCTCCTCGCATCTGGGGGCCACCCAGATCCGCGACCCCGACCCGGAGGACCTGCCGTTCATCCGGCGGATGATGCTCAACCAGGATCCTCCGGACCACGGCCGCCTCCGCCGACTGGTCAGCCGGGCCTTCGTGGCCGGGCGCGTCGACCGGTTCGAGAACCGGGCCCGGGGGCGCGCCCGTCAATTACTCCGCAACGCAAGGGAGTTGGCGGACGGCGACGGGGGAGCGGTCGACCTGGTCGGGGCCGTCACGGACGACTACGCGCTGCTCAATCTGGCCGATCTGCTCGGCGTACCCAGAAGCGACCGGCACCTCCTGCTCACCTGGACCGAGCGCGTCATCGGCTACCAGGATCCGGACGAGGCCCCCGCCGTGGTGCGCGGCCCCGACGGGCGGCCGGTCAATCCCAGGTCGCCCGCGATGCTGGCCGAGATGTTCGGGTACGCCCAGGAACTCGCCGCCTACAAGCGGCGCTACCCGAGCGACGACGTGATGACCGCGCTCGCACACGCCACCGACGGCGACACCCGGCTCACCGAGCCCGAGCTGGAGATGTTCTTCTTCCTGCTCACCGTGGCCGGGAACGACACGGTGCGCAGCGCGGCGCCGGGCGGCCTGTGGCTGCTCGCCGCGGCGCCGGACGAGCAGCGGCGGCTGCGGGCCGGATCCGGCAGCCGCGCCTTCATGGACACGGCCGTGGAGGAACTGCTCCGGCGGCATCCGCCCGTCCTCACCTTCCGGCGCACCGCATCCCGCGACACCGAGCTCGCCGGGCAGCCGATCGCGGCCGGGGACAAGGTGGTGGTCCTGCACGCCTCCGCCAACCACGACGAGCGGGTCTTCGCCGACCCGGAGCGGCTCGACCTGGGGCGCACCCCCAACCCGCATGTGTCCTTCGGCGACGGCCCACACGTCTGCCTCGGGGCGCACTTCGCGCGGCTCCAACTGCGGGTGCTGTACGAGGAGGTGGTGCGGTCCCTGCCGGAGCTGACGCTCGCCGGGGCGCCGCGACGCCTCGTGTCCAACTTCATCAATGGCGTCAAGACGCTGCCCCTGGCCCTTGGGGCGGGGTGACCCGGCTCAGGAGCGTGGCGCGCGGTGTGAGGTGCGGGGCGCCGGGGTCGGGGTCGGGGTCGGTAGCGGGGCCTGGGCGGCGCGGGTGATGTCCGCGACCAGTTCGACCACGTCCGGGCCGTACGCCTGGGAGTTGACGACCTTCAGGAGCAGTACGAACGAGTTGGTGCCGTGTTTGCGGGCCAGGCGCTCGTGGTGGCGGGCGAGATAGCGGGTGGCCGCCTGATTGGTGATGCCGCGCTGGCCGCAGAAGAGGAAGACGGGCCTGGCCTCCTGGCCCTGGCCCGCGGTGAGCCGGGCGAGGATGACGTACTCGGTGCGGCCCGGCTCCATCCGGTACCGCTCCGAGCCGATCTGGAAGGCGCCGCGCTCCACGACCGGCTCCGGGTCGGTGTTCATGCGGACGCCGGGCAGGAGCGACTGGAGGTGCGCGGCCATCCGGCGGTTGGAGGCCGGGCCGCCGACGCAGAACTCGGTGCGCTCGCCGAAGCCCTGCTGGGTCCCGTCGTGCGTGATGATCTGGGCGTGCGCGCGGCAGTCCTTGATGAGCGCGGAGAGTTCGAGGAGCGCGAAGGCGTCATTGCGCTGGACCGCGGTGAGTTCGGGGCCGCCCGTGTCCCGGTTGACCACGAGCAGTGACTCGGAGTTGTCGGGCAGCCCGAAGAAGACCTGCTTGCGCCGCAGTTTGCGCCGCCACAGATACGTACGGGCGAACCAGCCGAGGGAGGTGGTGATCCCCGCGGCGATCACCCCCAGGACGATATTGCGGAGGTCTTCATTCATGGCCGGGCACTCTAGCGGCCGGACGTATCGGTGTTCGAGTGGTGGCGGATCTGCGAGGGCGATGAGCGCTACTTGCTGGGGACTGACGCCCACGTCGCCTCGAAGTTACGCTGCTCGCACCGTAGTTGACCGGAGGTACGCATGCGCCGAACCGCTGCGCGTAGTCTGCGAAAACTCTGCTTGGTGTCCCTTTCCTGTGGTCTGGTCGCGGCCGGTGCCGCCCCGGCCGTGTCCGTCGCCGATGGTCCGTCACCGGGCGGTACGCCGGAGAAGTCGCCGGTCGCCGTCGGGTACGGCGGGGCCGTCGCCAGCGTCGACCCGGACGCCTCGGCCGCGGGCATCGAGGTCCTCCGCGAGGGCGGCAACGCCGTGGACGCGGCCGTGGCGACCGCGGCGGCGCTCGGGGTGACCGAGCCGTACTCGGCCGGGGTCGGCGGGGGCGGCTACTTCGTGTACTACGACGCGAAGAGCGGCAAGGTGCACACCGTGGACGGGCGGGAGACGGCGCCGCGCACCGCGGACTCCGGGCTCTTCCTCGACGAGGACGGCAAGCCGATCGACTTCGCGGAGGCCGTCACGAGCGGCCTGGGCGTCGGCACGCCCGGCACCGCGGCCACCTGGGACGCAGCCCTGGAGGCCTGGGGCAGCAAGCCGTTGAAGCGGCTGCTCAAGCCCGCCGAGCGGCTCGCCGCCGACGGCTTCGTGGTGGACGAGACGTTCCGGCAGCAGACCGCGGACAACGAGGAGCGGTTCGCGGACTTCCCGGCGTCGGCCGAGCTGTTCCTGCCCGACGGCGCGCCCCCGGCGGTGGGCTCGGTGTTCAAGAACCCCGATCTGGCGCGTACCTACCGGGAGTTGGGCCGCAAGGGCACCGACGCCCTGTACCGGGGCGAGCTCGCCGCGGACATCGTACGGACCGTGAACGAGCCGCCGGTCGACCCGGATTCCGACCGCGTGGCCCGCCCCGGCGACCTGTCCCGCGTGGACCTCGCCCGCTACCGGACGCTCCGTCAGGCGCCCACGAAGGCCGCCTACCGCGGGCTCGACGTGTACGGCATGGCACCCTCGTCCTCCGGCGGCACCACCGTCGGCGAGGCCCTGAACATCCTGGAGCACACCGACCTCGGCAACGCCGACGAGGCCGCCTATCTGCACCGCTACATCGAGGCGAGCCGGATCGCCTTCGCCGACCGGGGCCGGTGGGTCGGTGACCCGGCGTCCGAGGACGTACCGACGAAGGAGCTGCTCAGCCAGCGGTTCGCGGATTCGCGCGAGTGCCTGATCTCCGACGACAAGGCGCTGACCAGCCCGCTCGCGCCCGGCGACCCGCGCGACCCGCGGCCCTGCGAGGCCGGGGGCTCGGCGGCTCCGACGACGTACGAGGGCGAGAACACCACGCATCTGACGGCCGCCGACCAGTGGGGCAACGTCGTCTCCTACACCCTGACCATCGAGCAGACCGGCGGCAGCGGCATCACCGTGCCCGGCCGTGGCTTCCTGCTCAACAACGAGCTCACGGACTTCTCCTTCGCGCCCGCGAGCCCGGACGTGCACGACCCGAACCTGCCGGGCCCGGGCAAGCGGCCGCGCTCGTCGATGTCCCCGACGATCGTGCTCCAGGACGGCAAGCCGGTCCTCGCGCTCGGCTCGCCGGGCGGCTCCACCATCATCACCACCGTTCTGCAGACCCTCATCGGCGTGGTCGACCGCGACCTGCCGCTCGTCGACGCGATCGCCGCGCCGCGCGCCAGCCAGCGCAACCAGGAGCGCACCGACCTCGAACCGGGCCTGTACGACAGCTCGTTGAGGGGCGACCTGGAGGCGCTCGGGCACGCCTTCAAGGCCAACCCGGAGATCGGCGCGGCCACCGGTGTGCAACGGCTCGACGACGGCCGGTGGCTCGCCGCGGCGGAGAAGGTGCGCAGGGGCGGGGGCTCGGCCAGGGTTGTGGTGCCGAGCCCCTGACGCTCCGTCGGGAGTCCAGACCGTCGTCCACCAGCGTATGGACGCCGGGGAGCGCGCCGACGTGCCGGTGTGCGGCGCGCGCGGCGCGGTGTTCTGGAAGGAGGACCTGGACGTCGACTCGGGGCCGAAGGACCCCATCGGCGAGGCGTCGTACGCCGCCGCGAAGGGGCTCGGGATCGATCCGGACCCGGTGCGGGGCGGGCGCCGGACGGTGTGACGTACATCCTGTTCCCCGACTCGCGGGCGCGGCCGATCGAGAGTCACCGGGCGGCGGTGGAGAGGGGACGGCTCTGGCGCGGAAGTTCGTGGAGGGCGACTGATGAGGCGTACCCGATCGACGTGGTCTAAAGGGCCTAAAGCGCCGTCAGGATGCGCGGGCCCGCGTCCGTGACGGCGACCGTGTGCTCGGCGTGGGCGGCCCTGCTGCCGTCCTGGGTGCGCAGGGTCCAGCCGTCGCGGTCCGGGAAGAAGCCGTCGGTGCCGCCGCCCAGGAGCATCGGCTCGATCGCCAGGACCATGCCGTGCTTGAGCGGGAGGCCGCGGCCGGGGCGGCCCTCGTTCGGGACGGCGGGATCCTCGTGCATATGGCGGCCGATGCCGTGCCCGCCGAAGCCGTCCGGGATGCCGTAGCCCGCGGCGCGGCAGACGCTGCCGATGGCGTGCGCGATGTCGCCGATGCGGTTGCCGACGGTGGCGGCCGCGATGCCCGCGTCCAGGGCCTCGTACGCGGTCTCCATGAGGCGTACGTCGGCGGGGCGCGGGGTGCCGACGGTGAAGCTGATCGCCGAGTCGCCCACCCAGCCGTCGAGCTTGGCGCCGAAGTCGAGCGAGACCAGGTCGCCGTCGCGCAGCCGGTACCGGGTCGGGATGCCGTGCACGATCGCGTCGTTGACGGAGGCGCAGAGCACCGCCGGGAAGGCGGTGGGCGCGAAGTCCGGCCGGTAGCCGAGGAACGGGGACGCGGCGCCGTGCGCACGCAGCACGTCGTGGGCCACCTCGTCGAGTTCGAGGAGGGTCACGCCGACGCGGGCCGCCTCGCGCGCCGCCGTCAGGGCGCGGGCCACTACGCGGCCCGCCTCTCGCATCGCGTCCAGGGACGCATCCGTCTTGAGTTCCACCATGCCAATTACTATACCGGTATAAGAATGGGGTTCGGGAGTAGAGTGGGTCCATGGTCCGCACCCCCTTGACCCCCGAAGAGCGCGAACGCGGCGAGCGGCTCGGCCGCCTGCTCCGCGAGGCGCGCGGCGAGCGCAGCATGGTGGAGGTCGCGGCGGGTGCCGGGATCTCCGCGGAGACGCTCCGCAAGATCGAGACGGGCCGCGCCCCGACCCCGGCCTTCTTCACGGTCGCGGCCCTCGCCGGAGAGCTGGGGCTCTCCCTGGACGAGGTGCTCGCGCGCTGCGCGGCTACGGGGGAGTCCCTCGCCGCCTAGCGCTCGGCGATGTGCGGGGGACGGTCCCCCGCGGAAATCCCGCCGTAGCGTCGCCGTAACGCCGCCGGTGTCGAATGCTGCTATGGCTGCTGTGGATCAACTACCGGCACGAGTCAGGGAGTTCACGAGCTACTTGAGCGGCCTGCACGGGCGGCTCGACCCGGACGACGGCTGGTGCGGGGTGTTCTGGCAGCGCGACCCCGACGGGATGCGGGCCTGCCTCGACGGCCACGAGATGCCGCCCTGGGACGTCGTGGAGGCACTGCTCCATGACCTCACCGCGGCCGCCGGTGTCCCGGCGGCCGAGCAGGAGCGGCAGATCGCACGCGGCCTGTACGACGCCGCCCTCACCGCGTACGACGCCCGGCCCGGCGCCCGCGAACTCCTCGCCGACCGCCTCGACGTCATGCTCCGCGAGCAGCGGTACGCCGCCGAGCGCCACCGCGAGCTCGCCCACGCTCTGGACGCCGCCGCGTCGCCGGTCGACGCGGACCGGATCCGGCTCGACCTGGCCTGGGCCCGGGACGACCACGAGCGGGCGAGTGCGCGCTGTGCGGAACTTCGGGAGCGGATGGTGGAGTTGGACCGGAGGGCGGGGGAGGGGGCGGCTGACCTTCCGGCTGACGTTCCGGCTGGGGTTGAGGCGGAGCCTTTCGCCCATTCCGTAGCTGTCCCGGCACAGTCCGGCCCCGCACCTGGCCCTGCACCTGCACCTGCCCCTGCTCCCGCCCCTGCTCCTGCCCCCGCTCCCGCCCCGAAGGCCCGCCGCCCGCGCGGCGCCCGTTTCGCCGGGCTCGCGGAGTCGGCCGGGGACGATGCCGGGCCCGCGGCCGAGGCTGTTCTTCCAGCGACGAGTCCCACGGTGCCGACGACGCCCGATGCCGCCGCACCCCGTGGTGCCCGTTTCGCCGGTGCCGAGAAGACTCGCCCCGAGAAGGCGCGGCGGCGCGCAACGCCACGGCCCAAGCCCGAGCCGCCCACCGCCCCCGAGCCCCTGACCGCAGACATGCGGCACGACACCGCCCAGGCCGTATCCGACCTCGTACGCCTCCGCACCGAAGGCCGAGGCGGCGAGGCGCACGCCGTGCTCTGCGACGCCGCGCACCGCCCCGCCGCCCAACTCCCGCTCTTCGCCGCCGAGTTGCACCGAGCCGGGCTCGACGCCGACTGGGCGACGCTGCTCTGGGAGGCCGCATCGCTGCCGCCGGAGCGCCTGGTCGAGGCGGCCGATGCGCTCGCCGCCGCCGGGCGGGCCGAGGACGCCGGGCGGCTGCTGCGGCAGGGTGTCGCCCGGCCCGCGCCCGAGATCGCCGCGGCGGTCCTCGCCCTGGACGACCGGGGCCGGGCCCGCGAGTCGGGCGCGCTGCTCGCGGCGTATCTGCGGGTGCGGACGGCGGAGGACGCCGCGCAGGTGGCCCGGGACGCGCCGGAGCGCCTCGTGCCGCGGCTCCTGGACGCGGCGCGGACGGTCTCCGGTGAGAGGTACCGCGATCTCGTGCACGCGCTGCGGGTGGCGGGCCTGAGCGGCTGACGGGGCATAGAAGCCCGTCCGCGTTTGCGGATGTCGGATGTCGGATGCGGATACGGAATCGGGATCGGCATCGGAATCGGAATCGGAATCCGGAAGACACTCACCCCCACGGGTCTTGCCCCGGGCTGTGACGAGGCTTACGTTCGTCCCTCTACGCCCTGTTCTACGGGCGTAGAGGCTCTCTGACGTACCGTCGAAGGAGCAGCTCATGGCCCATGTCGTACGCGCCGCACTGGTCCAGGCGACCTGGACGGGCGATACCGAATCAATGATCGCCAAACACGAGGAGCACGCCCGGGAGGCCGCCCGGCAGGGAGCGAAGGTCATCGGCTTCCAGGAAGTGTTCAACGCGCCCTACTTCTGCCAGGTCCAGGAGGAGGAGCACTACCGCTGGGCCGAGCCCGTGCCGGACGGGCCGACCGTGCGCCGCATGTGTGAACTCGCCCGCGAGACCGGCATGGTGGTGGTCGTCCCGGTCTTCGAGGTCGAGCAGCCCGGCCTCTACTTCAACACCGCCGCCGTCATCGACGCCGACGGCTCGTATCTCGGCAAGTACCGCAAGCACCACATCCCGCAGGTCAAGGGCTTCTGGGAGAAGTACTACTTCAAGCCCGGGAATCTGGGCTGGCCGGTCTTCGACACCGCCGTCGGCAAGGTCGGCGTCTACATCTGCTACGACCGGCACTTCCCGGAGGGCTGGCGGCAACTCGGCCTGAACGGCGCCCAGTTGGTCTACAACCCGTCCGCCACGTCGCGCGGCCTGTCCGCGTACCTCTGGCAGCTCGAGCAGCCCGCGGCCGCCGTCGCGAACGAGTACTTCATCGCGGCGATCAACCGGGTCGGGCAGGAGGAGTACGGCGACAACGACTTCTACGGCACCAGCTACTTCGTCGACCCGCGCGGCCAGTTCGTCGGCGACCCGGCGAGCGACAAGGCCGAGGAACTCATCGTCCGCGACCTCGACTTCGACCTGATCGAGCAGGTGCGCAACCAGTGGGCGTTCTACCGGGACCGCCGCCCGGACGCGTACGAGGGACTGGTGCAGCCGTGATGGACAAGGCAGACCTGCACCACCGGCACCAGGCCGTCCTGCCGGACTGGCTCGCCCTCTACTACGCCGAACCGATCGAGCTCACGCACGGCGAGGGCCGCCACGTCTGGGACGCCGAGGGCAACAAGTACCTCGACTTCTTCGGCGGCATCCTCACCACCATGACCGCGCACGCGCTGCCCGAGGTCACCAAGGCGGTGAGCGAGCAGGCGGGCCGGATCATCCACTCCTCCACGCTCTACCTCGACCGGCCGATGGTCGAATTGGCCGAGCGCATCGCGGCGTTGTCCGGCATCCCGGACGCCCGGGTCTTCTTCACCACCTCGGGGACGGAGGCCAATGACACGGCGCTCCTCCTGGCCACCGCGTACCGCGGCTCGAACCAGGTCCTGGCGATGCGGAACAGCTACCACGGCCGTTCCTTCAGCGCGGTCGGCATCACCGGCAACCGCGACTGGTCGCCCACCGGCCTCTCGCCGCTGCAAACGCTGTACGTCCACGGCGGCGTCCGCACCCGCGGCCCGTTCGCCGACCTGAGCGACGCCGACTTCATCACGGCCTGCACCGCCGACCTGGAGGACCTGCTCGGGCAGACCCGCGGCGCGGCCGCCCTGATCGCGGAACCGGTGCAGGGCGTGGGCGGCTTCACCTCACCCCCCGACGGCCTGTACGCCGCCTTCCGCCAGGTCCTCGACCGCCACGGGGTGCTGTGGATCTCGGACGAGGTGCAGACCGGCTGGGGCCGCACCGGCGAGCACTTCTGGGGCTGGCAGGCGCACGGCCGCAGCGGCCCGCCGGACATCCTGACCTTCGCCAAGGGCATCGGCAACGGCATGTCCATCGGCGGCGTGGTGGCCCGCGCGGAGGTGATGAACTGCCTCGACGCCAACTCCATTTCGACCTTCGGCGGCTCGCCGGTCACGATGGCGGCGGGCCTCGCGAACCTCACGTACCTCCTGGAGCACGACCTCCAGGGCAACGCGCGCCGCGTGGGCGGGCTCCTCCTGGAACGGCTGCGCGCCATCGGCGCCACGACGCCCTGCGTACGGGAGGTACGCGGCCGGGGCCTGATGACCGGCATCGAACTCGTACGCCCAGGCACCGACGAGCCGTACCCCGAGGCGGCCAGCGCGGTCCTTGAGGCGGCCCGCGAGGGCGGCCTGCTCATCGGCAAGGGCGGCGGCCACCACACCAGCGTGCTGCGGATCGCGCCACCACTGACCCTGACGGTCGCGGAGGCGGAGGAAGGGGCGCGGATCCTCGCCGGGGCGCTGGCGTCCGTATAAGCCGTACGCCCGTATCCCCATCCCCGTACCGGCTCGTACCGCCCTGACCGCTCGTACCGCCCTGACCGCCGTGGATGAGCCCGCCGTACCCGTACCGCCGTACAGCCAAGTTGGGAGAGTCAGAGATGACCCGCACACTGATCACCGGCGGCCTGGTCGTCACGGCCGCCGACGAGACACACGCCGACGTACTGATCGAGAACGGCCGGATCGCGGCCCTGGCGGCCCCGGGCACCCAGGACTGGGCGGCGGGCTCGGACCATGTCATCGACGCCACAGGCAAGTACGTGATCCCGGGCGGGGTGGATGCCCATACGCATATGGAGTTGCCGTTCGGCGGCACCTTCGCGTCGGACACGTTCGAGACGGGGACGCGGGCGGCGGCCTGGGGCGGTACCACGACGATCGTGGACTTCGCGGTGCAGAGCAAGGGACAGGCGCTGCGGGAGGGCCTGGACGCCTGGTACGCGAAGGCGGACGGCCAGTGCGCGATCGACTACGGCTTCCACATGATCCTGTCGGACGTGAACGAGTCGTCCCTGAAGGAGATGGACGGCCTCGTCGCCGAGGGAATCAGCTCGTTCAAGCTGTTCACGGCCTATCCGGGCGTCTTCTACAGCGACGACGGGCAGGTGCTGCGGGCGATGCAGAAGGCCGCGGTCAACGGCGGGCTGATCATGATGCACGCGGAGAACGGCATCGCGATCGACGTCCTCGTGCAGCAGGCACTCGCCCGCGGCGAGACCGACCCGCGCTACCACGGAGAGGTGCGCAAGGCGCTGTTGGAGGAAGAGGCCACGCACCGGGTGATCCGCCTCGCCCAGGTGGCCGGGGCGCCGGTGTACGTGGTGCACGTATCGGCCCAGGAGGCGGTCGCGGAGCTGGCCCGGGCGCGGCACGAGGGCCTGCCGGTGTTCGGCGAGACCTGCCCGCAGTATCTGTTCCTGTCCACGGACAACCTGGCGGAGCCCGGCTTCGAGGGCGCCAAGTACGTCTGCTCAACTCCCTTGCGCCCCAAGGAACATCAGGCGGCACTGTGGCGGGGCCTGCGCACGAACGACCTCCAGGTGGTGTCGACGGACCACTGCCCGTTCTGCTTCGTGGGCCAGAAGGAGCTGGGTCGCGGGGACTTCTCGAAGATCCCGAACGGCATGCCGGGTGTGGAGCACCGCATGGACCTGCTGCACCAGGCCGTCCTCGACGGGCATATCTCGCGGCGCCGCTGGATCGAGATCGCCTGCGCCAGCCCTGCGCGGATGTTCGGCCTGTACGGCAGGAAGGGCACGATCGCGCCGGGCGCGGACGCGGACGTGGTGATCTACGACCCGCACGCCGAGCAGACCCTTTCCGCCGAGACCCACCACATGAACGTGGACTACTCGGCGTACGAGGGAAAGCGCATCACCGGGCAGGTGGAGACCGTCCTGTCGCGCGGTGAACTCGTCATCGAAGGGCGGGAGTTCGTCGGCCGCGCCGGGCACGGGTTGTTTGTGGCGCGGGGGACCAGCCAGTACGTCGGCTAGACGGTGGCCACCAGCAGGTCCTCGCCGGTGGACGGGCTCAGGCCGTCCGTCCGGTCGGCGAAGTAGCGCTGCGCGAGGTCCGGGGCCGAGACGTGCCGGGCGTCCCGGAACCCGGCCTCGCGGGCCAGCGCCCGCATCTCCTCCGGCGCGAAGAAGCTGACGAAAGGGGTCCCGGAGGCACGCGCGGACTTCGTCGTCGTACGGAGCACGGAGCGGTCCTGCGGCGCGAGGAGGTCGGATGGCACCAGGAACGAGGTGGCCAGGGTGGAGCCCGGGGCGAGCGCCGCGACCTGGCGCAGCGTCGCCGCGGTCGCGGCCTTCGTGAGGTACATGGAGACGCCCATGGACGCCACGACCGCCGGTCGGCCCGGATCGAAGCCGTCCGCCACCAGCCGCTCCCACCAGGACGAGCCCGCCTCGAAATCGACCGGCACGAGCCGCAGCCAGTCGGGCACACCGAACCCGAGCTCGATCAGACGCCGCCGCTTCCACGCCTGAGAGTCCGGCTGGTCGACCTCGAACACCCTCAGCTCGGCGGCGACTTCGGGCCTGCGCTGGGCGAAGGTGTCCAGGCCCGCCCCGAGGATGACGTACTGCGTGACCCCCTGACGGGCCTGCTCCACGACCAGGTCCTCGACGAAGCGGGCCCGGGCCACGATGGCGGCCCGCATGGTGCGCGTGGCTTCCTTGTCCATGTCGGGGCGGCCGGGCCAGTCGTCGTCGGGTGCGGCAAGGCGCAGGCCGATCTCGTCGTGCAGGACGGGTGGCGACGCGTCGACCCGCAGGTGCAGGGCCCGCCACAGGGCGACTCGTACGGCCGTGCTGTCCATCGCTGTGTTCTGCTCGTCGCTCTGCTCGTCGCTCTGGTGGTCGCTCTGGTGGTGGCTCTGGTGCTCGCTCTGCTCGCTGCTCTGCTCGTCGCTCTGCGAGTCCTGCATGGTGTCCGCTCCTGTGGCCAGGCTTTTCCTCGTCCGTCACCACCACGCTAGGCAGGCGGCCGTTCCCAGCGCTTCTTCAGAATTGCGGTCCGTTCCCGCCCCCTCCGAGCAGGGCATACGACAAGTCCCCACGCCCCGGCGCGCGCTCTTGCCAACCCCTTGGCGGAGGTCCACGATTGACGCTTCCCTCAGGTCCCTCAGGACTCCAGCAGGAGCGCAAGGAGTACGCCATGGACTTCGGACTCGTCCTGCAGACCGATCCGCCGGCCTCCGCGGTCGTGGGCCTCATGCGGCGCGCGGAGCGCAACGGCTTCCGCTACGGCTGGACCTTCGACTCGGCCGTGCTCTGGCAGGAGCCGTTCGTCGTCTACAGCCGCATCCTGGAGCACACCACCAAGCTCACCGTCGGCCCGATGGTCACCAACCCCGGCACCCGCACCTGGGAAGTGACCGCCTCCACCTTCGCGACCCTGAACGACATGTACGGCAACCGCACCATCTGCGGCATCGGACGCGGCGACTCCGCGATGCGGGTTGCCGGGCGGAAACCCAACACCCTGGCCCGGCTCGGCGAGGCCATCGGCGTCATCCGGGATCTGGCCGAGGGCCGCGAGGCGGAGGTGGACGGCCGGGCGCTGCGCATCCCGTGGATCAAGGAGGGCCGTCTGCCGGTCTGGATGGCGGCGTACGGCCCCAAGGCCCTCGCGCTCGCGGGCCGGAAGGCGGACGGGTTCATCCTCCAGCTGGCGGACCCGTTCCTGACCGAGTGGATGATCAAGGCGGTACGCGAGGCCGCCGCGGACGCCGGGCGGGACCCGGCGGACGTGAAGGTGTGCGTCGCCGCGCCCGCGTACGTGAGCGACGACCTGGCGCACGCGCGCGAGCAGTGCCGTTGGTTCGGCGGCATGGTCGGCAATCACGTCGCCGACCTGGTCGCCAAGTACGGGGAGCACTCCGGGCTCGTGCCCGAGGCCCTCACCTCGTACATCAAGGAGCGGGAGGGCTACGACTATCGGCACCACGGCCGGGCCGGGAACCCCGACACCGCCTTCGTACCGGACGAGATCGTCGACCGCTTCTGCCTGCTCGGCCCGCCCGCGGCCCACATCCAGAAGCTGCGGGCGCTGCGCGACCTGGGCGTCGACCAGTTCGCGGTGTACGCGATGCATGACGCGCGCGAGCAGGTCATCGACGCGTACGGTGCCGAAGTCATCCCGGCGCTGAGCGGGCCGCGTTAAGAAGTGCCTCATCAGTCGCCTGCAGCGGGCATCCGGTGCCGACGCGCGCCTCAAGGTCGGCTCGCAGGGCGGCGAGCTCGGCCATGCGGGCGTCGATGACTTGGATCTTCCCGTTGAGCAAGGCAGACAGTGCTTCCGCGGCATCCGGCGCCTCGCGAAGTTCCTCGCCGTGCCGTGCGATCTCCGCCAGTGAGAATCCGAGCGACTGCGCGGTGCGGATGTAGTGCAGCCAGGTCACTGTCTCGGGCGGGAAGTCGCGATAGCCGTTGGTCAACCGTCGACCTGTGACGAGGCCGAGCTTCTCGTAGAACCGAATGGTGTCCTTCGTGATGCCCGCTTGTGCGGCCAGCTCTCCGATACGCATGCCCCTCCGTCGGATCAGGCTTGACCTTGGAGCGTACTCCACTGTTTAGCGTGAAGCGTCGCTGCCCAACACGACACCACTGCGGTGCGCCCGGTGGCCAAGCGCGTGGCCACCTGGTGGACCAAGTGGCCCACCACGACGCGAACTGACTGCGCGTCAACGCATTCCAACCGCATACCTGGAGGGGGAACATGATGCGCATCCATCACCTGAACTGCGGCACGATGCAGCCGGTCGGCGGGCGACTCATCAACGGCAACCGGCTGCCGTTCCGGACCGCCCGGATGATCTGCCACTGTCTACTGATCGAGACCGACCAAGGATTGGTGCTGGTGGACACCGGGGTCGGCCTGTGCGACATCGCCAGCCCCGGGCAATCCCTGGGCCGTGAATTCCTGTTCCTCACCCGTCCGCGCCTGGACCCTGCCGAGACAGCGGTGCGCCAGGTAACCGGACTGGGATACGCGGTCGACGACGTCAGGCACATCGTCTTGACCCACCTCGACCTCGACCACGCCGGCGGGCTGCCCGACTTCCCCAAGGCAAAGGTTCACCTCCACGCGACCGAGCACCAAGCCGCGATGAGGGCCGCCACACGGGCTGAACGTCTCCGATACCGAGCCGGCCAATGGGCCCATGGGCCCGACTGGGTCACCTACAACACCAGCAGCGGAGACCACTGGTTCGGCTTCGAGGGTACGGCAACTCCAGGGAATCTCGGCCGACATCGCGCTGATACCGCTGCCTGGGCACACCCGCGGCCACGCCGGTGTGGCGGTGCGCCGCCACGGGGAAACGGAGAGCGCAACCAGCCCCCAATGGTTGCTGCACGCCGGGGACGCCTACTTCTCCCATGGCGAGATCGATCCACGCGCGCCACGCTCCACGCCGGGATTGGCCCTCTTCCAGACCCTGGTCCAGGTCGACGGCCCAGCCCGCCACCGCAACCGGGCCCGGCTGCGCGAACTGGTCAAAGACCATGGCGATCAGATCGAAATCTTCTCCGCCCATGATCCGGTCGAACTTGACCGCTACCGGTAGAACGAGCCGCGGACCAGGCCAGGCGATGTGTTCCCGCCACTTCCTGACACCCGGCAGTCATGCGAACCGTCCGGGACGACAGATCCGGCCAACGGCCCGCGCCCGGCCACGCCGCCGCACAGCCGCGATGCTGGCTTCGAGGGTCAGGCCACGGTGTGCAGTTGCTATTCCTTACGTGGTCAACGGCATATGTCTGGTTTTCGGTACATGGCCGGTTTGACTTGGTTATTAACCGAAGCTCGACGCGTACTTTCGCTATGTCTCCAAGGGGGACGGTATTCATCAGTACGGCCATACGGATGGGTGCCGCACAAACGTCCGACAGTCAAGGGTGCTACGACGTCAAGAACGTCGACGGCACGAAGAGTCATTGACGCATCATCAACCCTGCGACGCATGGAGGCCCTGAAAGAACATGGCTATTTCTCCTAAGACCGGAGAAGTCCCCGGCCCCGCCGATTCCGGGAGCGAAAACGCAGTGGGGGCGACTTATAAGCCCACAAGGTTTATGCGTCACCCGCTGACGCGGAAGAATCAAAGGGAGCTTGGAATTCTCACCAGTGAGGACCCGCCCATCCTGGGCAGGTGGCGGGAGTGGGAAGAAATGAGCAGGCTGGAGGAAAAGCCCCCGAAATGGGATGAAGTAAGGGGGAAATGGGATAAAGTGAAGGGGAAGGTCCAGAAGAAGTCGCGCGATGAGCCGGAGCGATGGATCGCTCCTGTCGGGTTCTCCATAAACAAGGTGACCTATGGCACCTTCCCGAAGGGGGACTCGGCTCACCGGCGGGGTTGGCGCACCTACATGAATATGGGTGTGCCGCTCATCGAGGAGCGGAGCGACATTCAGCAGCCTCCTCCTGACGTGATCTATCAGAATTCGTTCGTCAACCGAACCGACCCCCGGCCGGTGAGGTGGACCGCCTCTTTCGAGTTCACGATTTCAAACACGATCAGCTGGGAGCTCAAGGGGGAAATACAGCTCAAGTTCGGGGCCAAAGCCATCTCATCACTGCAGCAGCAACTGCAGAAGAGCATGGCGATGAAGCAGCATCAGAAAAGCACCCAGCTCAACAGCAAGGATCGTCAGGGCAGCGACTCAGAGTCCCAGATGGAAGCGACGAGTACGACAACGGCCACGAGTTCGGCCACCGGAACCAGTGAATTGTGGTCGGAGCTGATGCTTGGGATCGCTGCTTCTGTCAGCGGTTCACTGACCACCGAGTTCAAGGGCTCGTTCTCGGTCAGCGGGGAGGTCGAAAGCCGGGCCGTCGTCAGGGCCACGCAGCGACGTAAGGTGAGCAAGTTCGACTATGAACTCCCTATCACCTTTGGTGGGGTCGTCGCCCTGTATTACGACGAGCCGGTGGAGTTCGACAGTATTGAGAATATTCCGGGAGAGGAGGATGACGACACACGGAAGCGCGCGCAGACTCAGGATCAAAGCGGACAGACCGAGCCCGAGAAACACTACAAAGTAGTTGCACGCGCGGTCGATGTCCTCGAGCTGATCGAAGGAGACAAAAAGTACTTCACCCAACAAGGGGAAGCCGAAATCGTCTCTGTCCTCGCCGGGGATGCCGAGGTCTTCGAGCTCGAAGCGCTCACGCTCAACGACGGCATCAAAGACAATCAGGAGGCGCCTTTCTACAGGACTTGATCTTACGTCCATCAGGAAAACCAGGAGGGAAGCTCATGCCTGTCGACAAAGACTCCAACAGTAGTAAAGACGAAGCGGACTCCGCCGAAAAGTCACCCTTCGGCATCCTCTTCAACGGCGGTGAAGCAGGCGCCGGTTCCGCCGAGAAGGCGGCTGAGGATCTCGAAGGAGATACTCCTGGTGCCGGAAAAGGCGCTTGGGATGATGAGGAAGAGAGCGTCTCGGGGAGCGTCTCCGGGTACGTGCACGACTTGGAGAGCGGGCGCGACCCGTGGCACCCGCGCCAGACGGCGCACGGGGCGTTGGATGTGATGAGGGGATTCCTCAGCCCCCATTTCAATAAATTCCAGACGGCAGCCGGTGAGCAGCGTGAAGCCAGCGAGAATCCTAAGTCGACGTCCAGTATGGCATCGTCGACTCTGAAATCATCGGCCGAGGAAGATACATTCAGAAATGCGGTGAAGATCAGCGACGAAGACCAGCCGAGTATCAGCGAAGAAGCGAAAAGGAGACTGAAAGAGGCTCACTACCAGACCGAGGGCGCCGTCTTGATCGTCGGCAAGTTCGGAGAAAGCGCCTATGACGTCGCGCTGGTCCCCTCGGACCACAGCCAGGCATACGTCGTCACGAGCAGCTCGCTGTACAAGGTGGATCTCACCGCCGGCACCAAACGCAAGCTCGTGACGAGCGAGCCCCTGGGCTCGCCACGCGGTGTGGCAGTGGACGGGAACAACAATGCCTATGTCACCGACTACAGCGGCGGTCGTGTGCTCCGGGTGAACCTGTCCACCGGCGAGACCGAGACGATCGTCACCGGCGTGAAGGCGTTCGGCATCGCGCTGGACGAGACGGGCAAGAAGGCCCACGTCACCGACTACGACGCCGGGAAGCTGTTCGCGGTCGACCTGGAGAGGAAAGACCAGAAGGAGTTGATCGCCGATGGCCTGGGGCAGTCCACCACCGGAGTAGCCCTGGACGGGAAGGGCAAGGCGTACACCGGCCACTGGAATCGGGGAGATCTGTGGGAGGTCAACCTCCCGCCTGATGCCCCCGGCAAGCGCCAGGTGGCCGAGGATTCCGGAGCCTACTTCGGAATAGCGCTGGACGGGCGTACGGCCTATGCCGGCGAGCATCTCGACGACTGCCTGTACAAGGTCGACCTGGGCACCGGCAAGCGGAGCATTGCGGTCAGGAAGACCGGCGGCAACTTCTCCCCGCTCGGTCTCGCGCTGGACAGCGATAATGCCGTGCTCTACGTCACCACCTATGAGGGCGGCCAGCTGTGGCGGTTCTCCCTGGGCGTCCTCCGAAGCCCCGAGTTGATCGAAATTACGCCGGGAGTGTAAGGCGCCACATGCGTGCGCCTGTCGAGTCGGTTCCGCAAGACGAGGCACCCCGGCTGCTCAGGCGGGGACGGGCTCCAGGTCAGGATCGTCAAAAGGTGGATAGCTCTCGTTGCCCATCCGCTCGGCCGCATCGATGTAGACGGCAAGAGCGTCGCGAGATTGAGCGAGCTTCTCCATCTGATCGTCCAGTCGCTGGAGCCGTGACCGCATCGCGGCCAGCAACTCGGAACAGCCGGGCAGCTCCGGGGCCTCTCCGACCGCACAGGGCAGCAGGTAGGCGATGTCCTCGGAGGACAGACCGGCGCCAAGCAGGTGCCGGATCTGCTTCACCCGCAGCACGGCGTTCTCGTCGTATTCGCGGTATCCATTCGCGCGGCGGTCCGCCTCCAGCAGGCCCTGGGCCTCGTAGTAGCGCAACTGATGGGCGTTGACGCCCGTCCGGCGACTCAGCTGCCCGATCCGCATCGAAACCTCGCTTGACCTTCACACCGGTATCAACGTTGACGATGCTGCCATGAACAACAAAACCGATACACCCGTGACAGTCATCGGACTCGGACGGATGGGCCAGGCAGTCGCCGGCGCGTTCCTGAAGGCCGGCCATCCCACAACCGTGTGGAACCGAACGACCTCCAAGGCCGACCAACTGGTGGCCGAGGGAGCACAGTTGGCGCCGACAGTTGGTGATGCGCTCAAGGCAGGTTCCCTGACGGTCATCTGCGTCACCGACTACCAGGCCATGCACGAGTTGCTCGGCGCGAACGATATCGAGCTGGACGGCACGATGTTGATCAACCTGACCTCGGGCGACTCGGCCCAGGCCCGGGAGGCAGCCCAGTGGGCCGAGCGGCGCGGCGCGCGTTACCTGGACGGCGCCATCATGGCCATCCCGTCGGGGATCGGGACCGCCGAGGCGGTCATTCTGCACAGCGGTCCGCAGCCGGACTTCGAGGCACACAAGTCAACACTCGACGCGCTCGGCACCGTCACCCACCTCGGCGCGGACCATGGGCTGGCGTCCCTGTACGACGTGGCCGGCCTGGCCATGATGTGGAGCGTCCTGAACGCCTGGCTCCAGGGCACTGCCCTGCTCAGGACGGCCGGCGTTGACGCCGCAACGTATGCGCCGTTTGCACAGCAGCTCGCTGCCGGTGTGGCCGAATGGCTGCCTGGATATGCCGAGCAGATCGACAGCGGCTCCTTCCCGGCAGAGGTGTCGGCCCTGGAGACGGAGGTGCGGTCGATGACGCACTTGATCGAGGAGAGCGAGGCAGTGGGTGTCAACGCCGAACTGCCGAAGCTGATCAAAGCGATGGCCGACCGTTCGATCGCCGCCGGACACGGTGGAGAGCAGTACCCCGTGCTGATCGAAGAGTTCGGCAAACCCCACGACGCCTGACGATCCTGACACCGGAGGCTCTCCCGGGCGCTCTCCCGGACGCTTGTCCTGGGCGTTCGTCCTGGGCGTTCGCGTGGCGGTCCGTCCGGATCGTGATCACGAATGGGGAAAGCGCCTCTGGCCAGGAAGGATGAGGATTGTTGAGGCTGTTGATCCTGCCACCGCCGGAGGCACTTCCCAGGGAAAGAAGCG
Organism: Streptomyces sp. NPDC002851; assembly: GCF_053591935.1. NCBI lineage: Bacteria > Bacillati > Actinomycetota > Actinomycetes > Kitasatosporales > Streptomycetaceae > Streptomyces > Streptomyces sp. NPDC002851. The sequence goes on from NZ_JBSFUT010000016.1 coordinate 115,905, forward strand.
TATGTCGGGTGTACCCGTCTGTCCGTGCCGAGGGCGGCGGCCGGGCGGCGGCCCGGCGGTGGTCTCGCTGGCTGGAGCGGTACTGCTGGTCGGGACGATCCGCAACGCCCGTCTGGATCAGGCGACGAAACGACGCGGTGGGACTTCGTTTCGGAGGCCGACAAGGCCAGCTTCGTAGTGGCGGGCGCAGGGCCGCCCCTCCGGTGCGAACTCTGCCTCAGTGACGTTCAGCGGGAGACGTTGAAGGGCAGCGTCGTTGTCTACCGGCGTCCGTTGGTCACCGTGGTCGGGCCGGGATCGAGCGGTGCTGGTCGGCCGGGACGGTGCGGGGCCGGGGGAGGCTGGTGAGGGTGTAGAGGACGAGGGCGGTGGCGAGCCCGACGGCCCAGCTGTAGTCGGCGAGCGGGCGGAGCGCGGGGACCGTACGCTGGACGATCCAGTAATCCGCCATCATCACCCCGGCGACCGTGCCGAGCAGCCCGCCCACGACACCGAGCCAGGTGAAGATGTACAGCTCCGGGGTCTCGGTCAGCTTCCACGGCACGACGAGGACGCCGACCACGCCCGTAATCACGGCGCCGGTACGGAAGTTGATGAGCTTCGGGAGCAGGTTCGCCAGGTCGTACGCGGGGGAGACCACGTTTGCCGCGATGTTCACGGAGATCGTCGCGATCAGTACCGTCACCAGGGCGAAGAGCAGCCCGAAGACGTTGTCGCTCTTCGCCGCGAGCTTCACCGGGTCCCACAGCGGCGCCCCGTACACGACCTGCGAACCGGACGTCACCAGGACGGACAGGAGCGCGAACGCCATCATCGTGGTCGGCAGGCCGAGCGACTGGCCCCAGACCTGGGCCCGCTGGCCTTTACCGAACCGCGTGAAGTCGGGGATGTTCAGGGACAGCGTGGACCAGGATAACCAGGCGCTGCCCCAATGAACCTAACGCTTAGCGAAGTCGTCCAACGGCCGCGGCGTTATTCCTTCCTATGCGCCGGCCAAACGAGCTGACACGTGCTCGGGGAGAGCCGAAGGACCGACGCCGATCGTCCGCACAAGTAGGCGTAGCCGACGGCGGTCTGACCGGGCCGCCTTACCGCGATCGAAAAGGCACCCGGGCGCGCTTCCAGCTACCGCTGCCAGTAGCACAATACGCTCCGCGCGGGGCCAGCCCAAGCCAGCGCTGGGACTTGTGCTCGCTCTGCTTCTGCTCACGGTGCTAGTCATGGTCGCGGCCTACTCACGGTGGATCTGCGCGAGGATGCTGCCCTCGCGCTCGGGCGCCGATCTGATCGCCGGGCACTGGCGGCTGCTGACCGAGCTCGGCGCCGTCCCACGAGTGCTGGTCTGGGACAACGAGGGCGCCGTCGGCTCCTGGCGGCCCGGTAGCCCTCAACTCACCGACGAGTTCACCGCGTTCGCCGGACTGCTCGGGATCAAGTTCGTGCTCTGCTGTCGGCGTACATGCGAAAGTGCGCAGGTCGGTACGTGGGAAAGTGCTCCGCTCGAATACGCCATCGCGCTGGCGAGGGTGATGGTGACGGTGACCGTGGCGGTGTGGTCTGACTCAGGTCGGAGTTCGACGGCCAGTAGGCCGTTCGTGCCGACGGTGTCGCTGTGGGTAGGCGATTCCGATGAGTCGATCCAGTTGCTCGGCTCACCTAGGGCGTCTGCTTGGCCTTTGATTCGGAAATCGGACATGGGCCCTCCAGTGGGTTTCGCTCGGTGTGATTACGGGGCGGGCTCGTAGTGGACGGTGGTGTTGGGACATGCCTCGGCGAGCTGGGTCAGGGCGGCCAGCTCGTCGGCGTCGACGGTCAGACGCCAGCGCAACTTGTCTCCGGTCCACTCGGACAAGTAGCGGCACGTCACCTCGGCGTTCGGGAGCCACTCGGCAGGGTCCTTGTCGGCCTTGCTGCGGTTCGAGCCGGCCGTGACGGCGACGAGGGAGGTGTCGGAGTCGAGGTCGTTGGCGTAGGCCTCACGCCGTGCCGCGGTCCACTGCGAGGCTCCCGAGGCCCATGCTTCGGCGAGGGGCACCATGTGATCCACGTCCAGGGCGCCGGCGGAGGTCACCCACTTCGCGTCGTAGTAGGACCACCAGCGGCCGCCGGACAGCTTGCAGCCGGGCAGGACCTCCGGCGCGATGACCGCCTCCGCGAGGAGTACCTCCATGCGCGTGTTGCAGCCATCGGCCGGGTCCTGCCCGGCGTTCCAGTGCTTGAAGCTGCTGCGCCGGTAGCCGTCGCGGCTCTCAGCGGCCAGGGGCAGGCTGGCCGCCGCTTCGGCCAGGGGCAAGGTTTCGGCGGCGTGTGCCGGTGCGGTCATGGTCAGGGGCAGGACGGCGAGCGCGGCTGCGGTCGCGGCGTGCAGAAGAGTCTTGATCACAACGCGAGTTGTAGCGGCCTTGGATCAACCGCCCCGCACGGCAGCCGGGCCGCTCGGCCAAGCGGGTGGGCAAGTTCACCGGAGAAACGATCAACTGCTGTGGCCTGGCGGCAGCCGCGAGGAGAGGCCCGGCGCTGGCGTGAGCGTGCAGCCGCTGTACACGTAGCGGTGTACGCGGCTGTGCACCTTTCACGCGTACGCCGACAGCGCCACGCCCAGACGCGTTCGAGGGACCACAGCAAGGTGAAATACGCGTCGCGCACCAAGGCGGCGTGTGCGACGTCGGGTTGTTGGCCGGGGACGCCCCACCGGAACCAGGACGTCCCGGGCCTGAGCCATATCTCCGGTGGTGAGGTCGTGGTGGAGTTATCGCGCGAGTTCGAACGCGGAGTGGCTGAAGGTACCGCGCGCCAGCCGCCTCACCCACATCACCGACAGCGCGGCGATTACGGCGGGGGCCTTCGACAACCAATCCAGACCTGGTCGCGCGGGCTGCGTTCAGGATGCGGTCCTGGCGGAGCTTGGACGAGGTCAGGCCGAGTGGCCGGAAGGTGTCGTTCATGACTATGGAGGGGACGAGCGGCAACCGGTTGTCGGCCACGTTCTGCTGGCTGAACAGCGGGTAGGGATTGGCCGTCAGCCGTCAGCCGTCAGCCGTCAGCCGTCAGCACCGACGACGGTCGTGAGCCAGTCGTTGGCGAAGGCGTGAGTGACTTCGCCAAGGTAGACGGTGTGCTTCAGGTCCCGTCGGACCGTCAGGCGCCTGCAGCGAGATCGAGGTCGGTGGGACCTCGGTTGCGACGGCGGCACGGGCAGTGAGCAGCCGCCAAGACACCGCGTTGCGGACCACGAGGCGTGGGCGGCACGTCCTCCAAGGCCGTTGAGTCGGTTGAGGTCCGCGTGGACGTCAGCGGTCTGAGACACGTCGCCGCCCAAGCGATCCGCCAGGACGGGGCAGAGATAGGCCAACGTTGCGAACGCGGTCTTGAAGGGGGATGCCCCAGATACGCCAGAAACCTGCTACGGGGTCAGACACTCCAGCTGTAGGTCGGGATCTTCATGTCTGGGATGCGGCTTGCCGCCGTCGGCGCCAGCCGCGGCCGGCGCCGACGGACGCCCCGCAGATGTGGGAATACCCCGTGGCCGACACCCTCGTCGACGAGATCACCTGGCGCCGCCACCTCTGGCTTCACGGCGTGCCCGACGAGTTCGCCGGGTCACTCACGTCCGTTCGCCACCTCAAAATCCCCTGGGACGGCGGTGGTTGCGTGCGTCGAAGGTACACCCCGGGTACGCCGATGGTTGTATGGCCGGGACTGTGAGGCGATTCCTAGGGTTGCGCCCGTGATCAATCTCAGTGGGCAAGTGATCGTCACCAAGTCGGCTCGAGTCCTGGATCTCCATTGGCACTCCGCCATAGAAACGGTTCGTCTCTGCTTGCAGGAGGCACGTCCGACCGTCCAGGTCGCGTTCCTCCTGCGGTTCGCGGTCGGAGTGGCGTCCGCGGCGCAGCTGCCGCACTCCCTGGCGCGGCCCGCGCTCGGCATGGCGTCCCTGTGGTGTGCCGTGGTCTGCGCGTATCTGCTCAACGGTGTCACCGACGTCCGCGAGGACCGGGCCAATGGCTCGCGGCGCCCGATCGCCCGCGGCGACCTCCCCGAGCGGACCGCAGCGAACGGCACCGTGCTGCTGGCCTGCGCCGCCTTCCTCCTCGGCGGGCTTGCGGGGCCCGGGGTGGTGCTCTGGACGGCCGGCTTCCTGGTGCTGAGCTGGGCCTATTCGGCCGAACCGGTGAAGGCGAAGTGCTCCAGCGGGCGCTGCGCGGTGGTGGTGTTCGGACTGGGGGCGACCGCGTACGGGGCGGGGGTCTCGGCGTCCGGCGGCGAGTGGACCGCGACGGGCGTGCTGGTCGCAGGGGTGATGTCGGCCTGGATGGCGCTGGTCGGCGCCGTGGTCAAGGACCTGGGCGACGTCAGCGGTGACGCGGCCGGCGGCCGCCGTACCGTCGCGGTCGTCCACGGTCCGGCGGCCGCGCGGGCCTTGGCGGTGGCCGGCGCCCTCATCGTCGGCGGGGCCGCACCGGCGCTGGCGCTGCTGTGGGCGACGTCCGCCCTGGCGGCCGCGGTGCCAGTGGCCCTCGGGGCGGTGTGGGTCGTCGCCCGGGTGCTGCGCGGCGCCCGTTGCGAACACGCCGACCGCGCGGAACGGCGCGGCGCCTACCGGGTGTTCATGGTCACCCAATACGTCGCGAACCTGACCATGCTGGTTGTCCTGGCCCTGGCGCAGCCCCTCGGGTGAACCGGTCCACCCGAACGACGCGAGAACCGACCACCCTGATCACCCCGACCGCGCCGCTCCAGCGGCGCGGTCAACTCTTTTCCCGGAACGTCTTGTTCAGCGCCTGCACCCGGGAGTTGATGCCGAGCTTGCGGTACGCGTTGTGCAGATGGCGTTTGACGGTCGCCTCGGTGATCTCGAAGCGTCGGCTGATCTGCCGATTCGTCAACCCTTCGCGTACCGCCGCGAGGATCTCCCGCTCCCGCAGCGTGAGCGACTCCAGGGCCTGCGACTCCGGATCCGCCTGGGGCACCGCCCCGGAGGGCCGCGGCGGACGGTCGGCCGGGGTCGGGGTCGGGGCCGTTGGCCGTGTGGCCTCCTCGTAGCCGCGGATTCCCTGATAGAGACGCGTCCCCGTGACCGTACGGAACGTGGTGCTCATCTCCTCCTTGACCGCGTGCCGTTCCTCGGTCGGCACCAGGCCCGCCGCCCGCGCGACCGCCTCCTGCATGGCCTGCCAGAGCACCTCCGCCGCCCGGACCGACTCGGACACCGGGATCTGCTGGGCGACGCGGTGCGCTCCCAGAAGCCGGGAGTACTCCCCCACCCCGGTGACCTTCGCCGGCTGGCCCGTCTCCAGCGACTGCGCGCACTCGGCCACGATGTTCTGTGCCTGGTAACGGCACTGCTGCCAGGCGTCGTCGCGGGTCGCCAGCGGGCTGCCGAGCCGTCGTAGCTCCGCCCGGTACGCCTCGATGATCGCGGATGTGGCAGTACGAAGTTGCTGTGCGGCTGCCTGACGACTCAACTCTTGCTTCCCCTTCCCCGGGGCCGCGGCAGGCCGTTCCGATCGGCCCCGCAGCGTGATCGCGGAGAAACGTAACACCTTCGGTATCAGAGGCAAAGGCCGTCCGAAGGATGGGAAATAAGCAGTCCGGCGGCCTTCGAGCCACGGATTTCGTGGTTCGAGGGCCGCCGGACCGGCGACTCGGTACCCTCAGGACGCCCTGGCCCGTTGGGTGACGACGATGCAGGTGAGCACGATGGCCGCGGTCAGCGGCACGGCCGCGCCGATCTCCTCGCCGAGCAGCACCACGGCCCACACGAGGGTCAACAGCGGCTGTGCCAACTGGAGTTGACTCGCCCGGGCCACCCCGATGAGCCCCATTCCCTTGTACAAGACGACGAACCCGGCGAACTGGGAGACGGCCGCGATGTACGCCATGCCGACCAGAGCCTTGGCAGTGAGGTGCACCGGCTCGTGCGGCAGTGCCCACAGGGACACGACGAGGTTGACCGGGGCGGCCAGGACCACGCCCCAGGCGATGACCCGCCATCCCGGCATGTGGGCGGAGAGCCGCCCGCCGAAGGCGTACCCGGCAGCACAGACGACGAGGGCGCCGAAGAGGTAGAGCTCGGCGACCGTCGGCTTGCCGTGGCTCTGCGAGAGCGTGAAGGCGATGACGGTCGCCCCGCCGGTCAGGGCCGCGGCCCAGAACACCTTCGAGGGACGGCGCCGGGTGAGGACCGCGGAGAACGCCGCTGTGGCCATCGGCAGCGCGCCGATGACGATCGCCGAGTTCGCCGTGGACGAGGTCTGCAGGGCAAGCGTGGTGAGCAGCGGGAATCCGATCGCGCAGCCGCCCGCGACGACGGCGAGCGCGGGCCAGTCGGCACGGGCCGGCAGCGGCGCCCGCGTCACAAGGAGCGCCACGCCCGCGATCACGGCGGCGAGCACACCGCGCACCCCGATGGCGCTCCACGGACCGAATCCGTCGAGGGCCCACACCGTGCCGGGGAAGCTGAAGGAGAAGCTCAACACGCCGAGCGCGGCGTAGAGGGTGCCGCGCGGCACGACCGAGGCGGCGGGCCGGGCGGCGGGTCCGGCGGGCGAGGCGGAGGAACTGGCAGGCGGGGCCGGTGCTGTTGGGGTCTGCTGCGTTGTCATGGTCATCCGTTCTTTCGGTCTCGGGATATGTCTTCAAGGCGTGCGGCGATGGCCTGCGCGAACCGGGTCGCGGAGCCCTCCGCGAAGGGCATGCTCAGCGACGGCTCGCACACTTCCAGTTCGAGCAGTACGGGCCTGCCGTTGCCGTCGCGGATGAGGTCGACGCGGCCGTAGAGCAGCGGCTGCCCCAGCTCAAGGCGTGCCACCACGGCGTCCAGCGCGGCCGAGGCGACCGCCCGTTCGTCCTTGGCGGCCTCCCGCGCGGTGCGGGCGTCCTGCGTGGGGACGTCGACGGTGCCGTCCGGCAGGAGCAGCGCCCGCTTGCGGATGGCGTGGCTGTACGCGCCGTCGAAGTAGATCAGGTCGGTCTCGCCGTCACGGTCGACGGCGTCCAGATAGGGCTGGATCAGTGCGTCGCAGCCCTGCTGGAGCAGCTTGGCGATGTGCCGCGTCGCCTCGGGCTCCTGCGCGCGGGAGAACCGCTGCACGTCCCGCGAGTAGGCGCCCACGGTCGGCTTCACCACGAACTCCGCGGCCTCGGGATGCCGTTCGAGGAAGGCCCGCAGGGCGTCGGCCGGGTCCGCCTCGGGTGCCACGAAGCTGCTCGGCACGACCGGCACCCCGGCCGCGTCCAGATCGCCCAGGTAGCTCTTGTCAAGGTTCCAGCGCACCACTGGGAGCGGGTTGAGCAGATGCGTCACGGCGGTGACGCGCTCGCACCACTGCAGGAAGCGCGGGAGTTGCTCGACGTAACTCCAAGGGGATCGCAGCAGCACGGCGTCGAAGACCCCCCAGTCGATGGCCGGGTCCTCCCAGCTGCATATCTCGGCCCGCAGTCCGGCGGCCTGGCACGCCTCAAGGAGCAGTGGCATGTCGTAGTCGATCGGAAGGCTGGTCATGTCGGTGGCCAGGGCCACGTGGTTGCCCATCGAAATCACTCCATTGATTACCGGGATTACCAGGGGACGGTTTCGCCGCGATGCGTGTACGAGCCGGTCGGGCCGTCGTCGCCGAGCAGGGCCATCGCCATGCCCGTCCGCGCGCCGTCCGGGATATCGAGGTCTCCCTCGCCGTCGTTCATGCCGGTCCGGGTGTAGCCGGGGTGCACGGCGTTCACCTTGATCGGGGTGTCGCGCAGCTCGTAGGCGAGGTGCGCGGTCCAGGAGTTGACCGCACTCTTGGAGGCGCTGTAGGCGGGGAGCGACTTGAACATGTCGCTGTAGGCGTACGAGTCGGGATCGCTGTGCGTGCCGACGGAGCCAAGCAGGCTGGACATGTTCACGATGCGTCCGGCCGGGGACCGTCGCAGCAGCGGCAGCAGCGCCCGGGTCACCTCGACGACGCCGAACAGGTTGGTGTCGAAGGTCTGGCGCCACTGCGCAAGCGGCTGCTCCGATGGCTTCTTGCCGTACTCCTCGATGCGGATCGCGGCGTTGTTGACGAGGATGTCGAGCCGGCCGTACGACCGCTCGACCTCGGCGGCGGCGGCCCGGATGCTGTCGGTGTCGGTCACGTCGAGGAGCAGTGGTTCCACCGCGAGGCCGGTCCCGCGCAGTTCCTTCACCGCCACGGCGACCGCCTCGCGGTTCCGTCCGGCGAGGAGCACCCGGACGCCCTCGGCGGCGAGTTGGCGTGCCGTCTCGAATCCGATGCCGCGGTTGGCGCCGGTGACGAGGGCCAGCCGGGACGAGTGTGACGAGTGTTCGGACATGCGAACCTCCGTAGTGCTAGAGCGTGGTGAGGAATTTCGCGACGGGCGTGCCGAAGCGGTCGATGTCGACGAGGAACGCGTCGTGGCCTTCGTCCGACTCCAGTGCGAGGAACTCGGCGTCCGTGTCGCTGGCGCCGAGACCGTCGGCGATCTCCCGCTGCTGTCTGAGCGGAAAGAGGATGTCGGTCTCCACCCCGATGACCAGCGCCTTCTCAAGCCGTATCCGGGTCAGGGCCTCGGCAGTCGTACCACCGAAGGACTCGCCGAGGTCGAAACGGTCCATGCAACGGCTGAGGTGGAGATAGCTGTTGGGGTCGAATCGGCCGGCGAACTTCCGGGCGTGGCATTCGAGGTACGCCTCGACCTCGAATTCCGGACCGAAGGGTCCGGCGTCCGTGCGGCGCTCCGCCGCGATGCGGGCACGGCCGAAGCGGCTGTCCCATTCCCGGGCCGAACGGTAGGTCGTCATGCCCAGCTTGCGTGCCGTGAGCATGCCGCGGTGTGGGTAGTTCTGCGTGTCGTAGCGGCCGCCGTTCCACTGCGGGTCGAAGCGGATCGCCTCGCGTTGCAGCGAGCGGATCGCCGTCGCGAACGGCAGCGAGTTCGCCGCCCCGCAGATGTTCAGGTGGGCGCGGGCCAGACCGGGGTGCCGGGCAAGGAGGGACAGCGCGGTCATCCCGCCCATGGAGGTGCCGATGAGGCACGCCAGCTGCTCGATGCCCAGGGCACGCACGGTGTGGGCGGCCGCGTCGGCGATGTCCTCCATCGACAGTTCCGGGAAGTCGGGGCCGTACGGCTCGCCCGTGGCGGGATCGATGGAGGCGGGCCCGGTCGAGCCCTTGCAGCTGCCCAGCGCGTTCAGGCAGATCACGTACCAGCGGTCCGTGTCGACCGGCTTGCCCGGTCCCACCATGGTCTCCCACCACCCCGGCGAGGGGTCCTGCGGGTGGGAGGTGACATGGCTGTCGGGCGAGAGGCCGGTGAGGATCAGGACCGCGTTGTCACGTTCGGGGCTCAGCCGTCCGACAGTCTCGTACGCCACCCGCGCACCGGTCAGCGTCCCGCCGCACCGCAGGGTGAACTCATCGGGCAGAGCGGCGAACCGGGCGGCCGGGGGGACGAATTCCCTCCTCACGTCAGTTCCCGGAGTCCAGCGACGCGAGCCATGCGTCGTCCGAGCCCTCGTTGACGCCCTCCATCAGGAACGTGGACAGATAGCGCTCCCCGGTGTCCGGCAGCATGGCGAGCAGCACCGACCCCTCTGGGGCGGTCTCCGCGACGCGCAGTGCGGTGGCCAGGGTGGCACCGGCGGAGATGCCGGCGAAGATGCCCTCCTCCGCGGCGAGCCGGCGTGCGGTGTCACGGCCCACCGTCTCGTCGATGGTGACCAGTTCGTCGATGACGCTGTCGTCGAGCACGCTGGGCACGAAGTTCGGGGACCAGCCCTGGATCCGGTGGACGTTCCACTCCTTCTTGCCCAGGATGGCGGCGTTCTCCGGCTCGGTGGCGACGACCCGGACCCCGGGGCGGGCGGTCTTCAGCATCTGTCCGACGCCGGTGAGGGTGCCGCTGGTGCCGAACCCGGTGACGAAGTAGTCAAGGCGCTTACCCGCGAAGTCGGCGAGGATCTCCGACGCCGTGGTCTCCCGGTGGTAGGCGGGGTTGGCCGGGTTGTCGAACTGGTGGGCCCGGAACCAGCCGTGCTCCTCGGCCAGTTCGTCGGCTATGCGGTTACCGCCGCTGCTGCCCAGCTCGCCGGGGAACAGGATCACCTTGCCGCCGTACGCCCGGATCAGCTTGCGCCGCTCCTGCGAGTACGTGTCACCCATGACCGCGACGAAGTGGTAGCCGCGCGCCGCGGCCACCATCGCCAGGGCGATGCCGACGTTGCCGGAGGTGCACTCGACGATCGTGTCGCCGGGCTTCAGCAACCCCTTGGCCTCGGCGTCGAGGACCACGGAGAGTGCGAGCCGGTCCTTCACCGAGCCGCCGGGGTTGAACGCCTCCACCTTCACGTAGACCGTGGTGTGCGCGGGGCCGAGCCGGTTCAGCTTGACGATCGGGGTACGGCCGACGGTATCGAGGATGCTGTCGTAAAGGGGCATGGGATCTCCTTGGCGGGCTGATGAGGGGAAAGAGGAACCGGGATTACCGGCCGACGAGGGCGTTCTCGAAGACGGGCGCGATCATGTCGAGGATCACGGCGACCGCCCGTTCGTTCAGCGCCTCGTCCGAGGAGGCGTCGAACTCGGCCAGTTCGACCCCGAGCAGCCGGTCCGCCGGGATCGTGTCGAAGACGGTCCGGATCTGCTCCGGGAGCAGGCCGTCGGGGACGGTGTAGTCGGCCGGCACATGGCCCGGTTCGAGTACGTCCCAGTCGATGTGCACCCAGACGGGGCGGTCGCCGATGGCGCCCAGGATGTTCTCGGCCGTCGTCTCTTCGGGCGGGATGACCCGGACCCCGGCCCGGGCGATCAGCTCCGCCTCGGCCTCGTCGATGTCCCGCGTGCCGACAAGGACCGCCTGCGAGGCGGGCAGCCCGGCGCCGTGGCCGCTGTCCCACAGGCCGCACGCGGCGGCGAGGACCATCCCGCCCAGGTAGCCGGTGCCGGTCGTGTGCGGTGTGTTGAAGTCGCCGTGCCCGTCGATGTAGAGCACCACGGCGTCCGGGAGCTCACTGGCCACGACCGGCAGCGTGCCGATGCTCGCCGGGCAGGTGTTGGAGATCAGAACCGTCCGGTGGCCACCGCGGATGCTCTCGCCGACGGCCCGGCCCAGTGCGGTCAACTGGCCCTCGGCCTGCGGAAGGCTGACGCTCCAGTCGTCGGCGGCGGCCGGCGCGGGCTCGCCGATCCAGCGGCCGGTGAGTCCGTACCGCTGCTCCAGAGCGCGCGCAATGCGGGCAGCGCCCTCGATCATCCCGGGCTTTTGGTCGGCCACCCGGCCCTGGGAGACGATGAGTTCGATCATGGGTCAGGACGTCCTCTGCGTGTCGTCGGCGATGTGGGGTTCGAAGGGGCAGGTGTCGGTTCGCCCGGTGTTCTCCTCGATCAGGCCGTACTGGCGCCATTCGAGGGCGCCGACGCCGTAGGAACCCAATTGGGGGGAGTGCTGAATACCGTCGTAATGGTGTATTCGCTCGCGGATGTTGGAGCGCACTTTCCGCCCGCTCGGATTGTCTCCGGCGAACACATCGAACCGCTCCCGCGGATTGATGACGAGAACGAAGGAACCGCCGAGATTCCGGCTGCGGCGAACCCGGTGTGCGGGGTTGCTCATATTGCAGAACAGAGGCATTCCGTTGAAGCACATGGACCAGGTCTCGGCGTCGGGATGCCGGGCGACGTCGGCCGGCCAGGGCGCGGGGTCGATGCGGTGCAGTTCCTGCAGGACGTGCCAGCCGAAGGCGTGCTGGTCCTCGACCGAGTCCGCTGTCACGGCTTCCGGCGAGAACACCACGACCAGCGGATACGCGGTGTCCAGCCGACCGTCCCAGCTTCTGGCCTGCTCGACGTATTCCGTGAGGGCTGCCGCCAGGTGCCCGATGCCGTCGCTCCCGCCGTCCGCCACGAAGACGAATCTCAGGAGCTGCTTGCGGAAGGCGTTCCGCGAGAAGACGCAGGGAAAGTCCGGGTCGGCGAGCCGGGCCGCAATCTCCTCGACTGCGATGCGCTCCCAACCCTCTTCGAATTCACCTGTCTGTGCCTGGGAAACAATTACTGTGGATTTCTGCGACGTATGCACCTAGCCATCCGTTTCTGTGGTTAAGGGCTGCGGTGATGGCCATCGTGACCCGCAGAATCGGAGCGTCACAACAGGTTGAATCGAAGGGTTGAGGAAGGAAGTACAGCCCGTACAACGAAGGTTGTACGGGCTGTACTTCCCCTTGCGAGAAAGGCAGTCAGGCACGGCAGTTGTAAGTTTTGCCCTCCATGGAAACTCACTGCGCTCCCACGTCCGCCAGGCAACCGGGCGGTTGATGCAGCTCCATGACGAGCTCACGGTCACGGGGCTTCCAGGACGAGCCCCTTACCCTGGGTCTAGCCGACGAAGCGCGGGGGCTGGAGCGTGCACTCGGCGGGGCCGTGGGCAGTGGAGGCGGGTCGGACTCTTCTGCGTGAGCTGCCGTAAGGCCAGGGGTGGCCCAGCACGGCTGGCAAGCAGGGAAGACGGAAGTCCGTACTGGACCAGTTCAACGGCCTCCAAGAGCCACACGGCAATCGGCCGCCGCAGCAACAGCGAGAGAGCGCCATCGGCTCGTTCCGGACGGTGCCCCGACACGACAGGTTGCCGCTCTCTATGAAGCAGGGCATCTCTTGGTTCTCTGCGTAAACAACTCACTGACCAGGCACGACTCCCGTGCTCTCCGTAGAGACTTCATCGAGAGGGCGGCCCAGGACAACCAGGCGCTACCCCAAGAAAGTCAGACTCCGGAGCAGCGACCAGCAACACCTACGCGCCGACGAGGGCACCGTCCAGGGCCTACGCGAGGCAGCACCACGACGTCCGCGACTGACGGGAACTACAGCTCCTTCGAGCGGAGCATGACCTCTTCCACGGCCCCGAACTGTCAGCTATGACACAGCAGTTACTGACCGTCTTCGGGCAACTTCGGCACGGGCCGCGAACACCTTGGCTGTCACCCACCGTGACGGCTCCACACAACCTGAGCCAGAGCCGTAAGAAGTGATCGAAGCCAACCCGCCGAGAGCTCGGTGCTCGTGCCCGCCGCGGATCCCGGGCTGAGCAGCCAGCCCTCCGTGTGACGAGCATCACGTACCGGGTCGATAATTTCTTTGCCGGTCCGGCCCTGTGCGAAGGCCTAGAAGAGGAAGCCTTCTTCACCTGTCCTTCAAGGAGCCTGTTCGTGTCCGACGTATCTACGACCATCAGTGAGCGGCTGTCTGCCGTCTGCCGTGTGCGGCTGCCTCTGTTCAGGAGAGGGCGCCGTGTGCGGCTGCTTCGGGAACGTCCCGATGGTTCCTTCGTCATGGAGACGGTGCGGCCGCGTGGATTCGTGGAAGGCCGGGCGGCCCTCCGCCTGAAGAAGCTGGAGTGGCTGCCCAGGCCTGGCGCTGGTTTCGCGGCCAGCTTGCGGGAGTTCCGTCGGGCTCTGGCCGAGGTGTGGACGGAGGACCCTCCGGTTCTGAGCCCGCCCTTGGCCCAGGGTGGTGCCGGGCGGGTACTGCCGGGTGTGGATCCGGACCGGCCGGCGCTGCCGGTCCGGACTCCGGGCGCCGCGCTCAAGCAGGTGGACCTGGAGAATCAGTGGGTGACGGTACGGGTCCCGCATCCTGAACCACACTGGCAGGGTGAGGGGTTGGGCAGGGTGGCCTTCTTCGGACCCGGCAGGTCTGCGCATCCCTTGTCTGTCACGGTGTATGAGGACGGCGCCGTCGACACCTGCCAGCCTCTGGAGTTTCCGACCGCCGATCCAACCCGGATCGGTGTGGCACCTCCCTCGCCGGATGTGATGGCGAAGTCCCCTGTCGTACGGGCGTTGGAGGCGCGGCAGGCCGCGCTGGCGGGCCGTGGTGACCTGGTGGAGCCGTTCACGACGGAGGTGTTGGGGCTGTGGCGCGGGGCCCGCTGGCAGGAGGCCGTGTCGACGGCCTTGCTCGGCGAGTGGGTGGAACCGCTGCAGGAGGGCCGGCGGCTCGACGGAGCGGCGTTGGAGCGGCTACGTGCCGATGCCCGCGCCGCTCACCGGCAGTTGACTCCCGTGTGGCGGCGGCGCACTCAGCAAGGGCGGGTGCTGTTGCTCGACACTCCGCTCGGCGACGGACTCACCCTGCACGACCTCATCGCCTCCGTGATGGATACGGTCGACGAGGTGGGCGAAGTCGAGCCGGATAACGTCCGACTCGCGGCTCTCGTGCGGGCGTTGCTTCCCGCGGAACAGAAGGTGGCTCTGGCCTGGGCGGAACCGGGCGTCGCCACCTGGGCCGACGCCGCTCGTCAGGCCGGGGCCAGCAACCCGGACTTGGTCGGCGAGCGAGTCCGGCGCAAGGTGCGGCGCCTGGCCGCGGAACGCGAGCGGCGTGTCGTTCTCAGGAGCCAGTGTCAGGGGGTCCGGCTGTGACATTGCTGGCAGCTGCCCTGCCGGAGTTCCTCGGCAGCCTCGCCGCCTCCGTGCTGGTCGCCGGTGGCACCTGGGCCGTACGCCGTCTGCGCAGGCAGCGCCGCCTGCGCAGACAGCGGGATGAGAGTGTGCGCGCAGTGGCCCAGTACGGCCACACGGCTCCGCCATCGCGCAGGCTGCGCATGCGGTGGCGGGTGCGGAGGGAATCGAGACCTTGCCGCCCGGGATGCCCCAGCCGATCGCCCTCGGCGATGCGGTGGCGGATCAACCGCACCCCTCCATCGCGCAGGTGAGACCGCGGGCCAGCAGCGTGACGGCCTGCGTTACAACCGACGCTGTCAGCAACCAAGTTGGACGTGGCGGCCAGTCCCTCGTGGCCAGAGCCTGACTTCGTACTCGCTCGGCAAGAGGGCGAACACCTCAGGGTCTGGGAATCCCGGCACGGAGTACGCCGTGCCGGGCACCAGCCCGTCCCCAAGCGCGGTCAGCCGGTCGCACTGCGAACCTCGCCGAGGTCACCGACGCACTGGACAGCGCCGCTTGAGTTGCCTGGGCATCCCCCGTGTGGATAGGTACGTCCTCCCGCTGTCATCAAGAACGGCCCCACGACTGCTGCAAAGCGGCAGAGCTCGCGCCAGGAAGCTGCTGGGCGGCCTGAGCGTTGGGTCTCCAGTGCAGCTGAAACGGCGGGGTGTTATCCACCCACACCAGGCCGCTGACCGAACCGGGGATCAGCGAGTTGATGCACGGACTCAGAGGCAGAAGACCACCTGTCCGGGGCGTCTCGGCCGCGGATCACGGCCTGGGCCTGTTCAGCGCGGGCAACGACCACACCGCCGCCATCCGCGTCGAGTACTGGGACGCGGCCCCGCCTGCCCCCGACAGCAACCCGGCCGGGGGCAGGCCGGTGGCCGCCGAGTTCCCCGTCCGCATCGGCGACGGACCGCTGCTCCTTCAGGGGATGGAGGTCAGCGAGTACGAGGAACTCGACCCGCCGCCCTTCTCCGGCCCCGCCCGCGCCCGGGTCACGTGCACCGGGCGGGAGGAGGCCCACCGCCTGACCTACGAAGAGATCGAGCTGTTCTACGAGGGCGTCGAGCGCTGGGTCGTCCAGCTTTGGCCGGACACCACAGGGCAGGCCCCGAGCAACGGCGACACTGTGTGAGGCCGCGGCAGCGATCCCGGGCTGCGGCTCGCCTGCGATAGGGCCCCGGAGAAGGCGCGTGCCGCGTGCCGCGAGTGCGTGCGTCCATCGCATTCACGTAGCGGCGTGATGAGTTGCCGCCCTATCCACACCCTCTCAGTTTGGCTGTCTCTGTGGGCTGCAGCCCTGCATAAGTGATTCGAGCCCGCCGACGCGTTCCGGCGTTGCGGCAACGGCCTCAGCAAGATTACGGAGAGCGGCGAGGGAATCCCCGTCGCTCAGTCCGGGAACCATGTCGGGAGCCGTGAGCGCGGCGCGCAGCGAGGGCCAGGAGTCCGCCCAGTGGGCCACATGCCAGGTGATCATCTCGTCGAGGAACTTGACCGCTGCCCTGGTCTCTTGGTGGTTCTGGTCTGCGACCAGGCTGCGGCGCCCGGCCCAAACGCGTTCGAAGCACCACAGGAGCGTGAAATACGCGTCCCGGACCGTGGCGGCGTACGCTCCGTCGGCGTCCTGGGGGCGGGCACCGCGGCCGAACGACTCCAAGAGGTCACGGGCCTTGGCCACGTCCCCTGTGGTCAGGTCGTGGTGCAGGGAACGTGCGAGTTCGAACGCGGAATCGGTGAACGTGCCGCGTGCCAGCCGCCGCGCCCACACCACTGAGAGTGCGGCGATGACCGCGGACACCACTGCCACGATGACGCTCAGCCAGTCCGCCATTGCCCCGCTGCCCCTTCCGTACTGCCCTGCGCCGAGTTGTTGAAGAATCCCACAGGTGGGCCGGTGCCCCGGAAGGGGCTGCTTGGGGGCCACCCCGCATGACCCAATCGATGCTCAATGCCGAGAGAACACGTGCAAGGGCGGGGCGTGGGCTACGGCCTGACTTTCGGCTGACCTTTCGCCTCGCTGTAGCGCCCTGTCTCGGGGTTGGTTGTTCCGTTTCGAAACGACGCGGCGGGACTTCGTTTCGGAGGCCGACAAGGCCAGCGTCGTGTTGGCGGGCGCAGGGCCGCCCCTCCGGTGCGAACTCTGCCTCAATGACGTTCAGGGGGAGATGTCGAGGGGCAGCGTCGTTGTCTACCGGCGTCCGTTGGTTACCGTGGTCGGTCCGGGACCGAGCGGTCCTGGTTGGCCGGGACGGTGCGGGCCCGGGGGAGGCTGGTGAGGGTGTAGAGGACGAGGGCGGTGGCGAGCCCGACGGCCCAGCCGTAGTCGGCGAGCGGGCGGAGGACCGGGATCAGGCCGTCCTCGGGGAACGGGCCCTTGCCCGGCGCGGAATGGGACCCGCCCACGGCCAGGGCCCCGCCGATGGCGAAGGCGAGCAGGGCTCGCCAGTTCCAGCCGCCGGTGTACCAGTAGGGTCCGTGCCGGTCGTAGAGCCCGGCGAGATCGAGGACGGTCCGGCGGACGATCCAGTAATCCGCGATCATCACTCCGGCGACCGTGCCGAGCAGTCCGCCCACGACACCGAGCCAGGTGAAGATGTACAGCTCCGGGGTCTCGGTCAGTTTCCACGGCATGACGAGGACGCCGACCACGCCCGTAATCACGGCGCCGGTACGGAAGTTGATGATTTTCGGGAGCAGGTTCGCCAGGTCGTACGCGGGGGAGACCACGTTCGCCGCGATGTTCACGGAGATCGTCGCGATGAGCACCGTCACCAGGGCGAAGAGCAGCCCGAAGACGTTGTCGCTCTTCGCCGCGAGCTCCACCGGGTCCCACAGCGGCACCCCGTACACGACCTGCGAACCGGACGTCACCAGGACGGACAGAAGCGCGAACGCCGTCATCGTGGTCGGAAGACCGAGCGACTGGCCCCAGACCTGGGCCCGCTGCCCCTTCCCGAACCGCGTGAAGTCGGGGATGTTCAGGGACAGCGTGGACCAGAAGCCGATCATGCCCATGAGGGCGGGGAAGAACACCGGCCAGAAGTCCGCGCCCCAGCCCAGCTTGGAGGGCTGGTCGAGCAGTGGCCCGAAGCCGCCCGCCTTCGACGTGACCCATATGAGCAGCACTACGGCGCCGACGAGTACGAACGGCGCCGCCCAGTTCTCGAACCGGCGTAGCGCGTCCATCCCCCGGTAGATGATGGCCAGTTCGAGCGCCCAGAAGATCACGAAGCAGAGCCAGAGGGTCCACGGCTGGCCGCCGACCTCGGCGGCTCTCGTCCAGCCGCCGAACACCTTCCCCAGGAGCAGGAAGATGCCCTGTCCGCCGATCCATGTCTGGATCCCGAACCAGCAGCAGGCCACTGCCGCCCGGATCATGGCGGGCAGGTTCGCGCCGCGCATTCCGAACGAGGCACGCACCACCACCGGGAACGGAATCCCGTACTTCGGCCCGGCGTGGCCCGTCAGGAGCATCGGAAGGAGCACGATGACATTGGCGAGGGTGATGACCAAGACCGCCTGCTTCCAGTCCATCCCGAGCGCCACCAGGCCCGAAGCCAGGGTCCAGGACGGGATGTTGTGCGCCATGCCCACCCACAGGGCCGTGTAGTTGTACACACCCCAGGTACGCCGCTCCGTCGGAACCGGCAGCAGATCCGCGTTGGCGAACCGCGGGTCGTCCAGGGCCACGCCCTCGGCGAGAGACACCCGGCCGTCGGGGTGCGTGCGCTGCGTGGCGTCGGCCGCGCCCGGCGCCGTGTGCGGGCCGGGGCCGGGCATGGGCCCCGGCACGGGAGGAACCGTCGATGACATCGAGCCCTCGCTTTACAGAGTCCGTCGGGGGAGGGGCGAGGTGAGGCGATTTGCGCTCTGGCGATTAACGGTGAGGGAATTCCGCTGTGGGGACGGGACGTTGGGGCGCCGGAACCGGGTCGGAAGCCGTCGTATCGAGTGCGGGGTGCGGGGTGCGGGGTGCGGGGTGCGGAGTAGAGAGACTGTACAGATCCGGCCGCCGTTGCGGGAGTGGCACGCAATGCACCGGTGCCCGGCATGGACAAGAGACGCGCGGTCTGCCGACGACCGTGCCCGAGCGAGCTTGGGCACGGGGGCCGGGTTTGGGATGGCTGGCGATGCCACAACCCAGGGTCGGGGAAGGGGCGTAGCTTCGCTCCGTTCAGGTGCTCCTGCGCTGCGGCCACGAACGCTCCGCATCGAGCTGTGCGGCGTAGGTGCCAGTGAGAGACTCTGCGACAGGGACCTCTGATGCATCGGCACAGGGGCTTCTCGCCAGGGAACGCCCAACTCGCCTCAGACGTTGTGAGGATACGAGACGCGTAGAGTCCTGTGGGTGCTGTAACTGCCTTGGGATGGAAGTGAGTTGGGTAACAGTCGGCTTCTGATCCCCTGTTGCTGGTTGCGGCGTACTGGCGCAGGAACTTGACGCTGCGCCAGCTGCCGTGGCCGCACGGTCGAAGAACTGTCGGTACTCCACCAACCACCAGGTCGTCTTCGCCCCCGACAACCGCCAAGACATCGTGGTGGCCGAGCGCTTGCCGGAAACCGAAACGACTGCAAGGCGTGGGAGGAATCCGGCGCCCAAGCCGCCGTCGGCAAGACCGTGACGATCGCCGACGGCGCACCACGTCATGCGCGGCATCGCCCGCCTGCACAACCTCGCCATCACCGGGTGAGCGAACCACTCACCCGGCGAAGGCACGCACTCTCACCTCACCGAAGATCATTTACGGGACAGTCTTTAGGCAGAAGGGCGGGTGACCACGTTGATGTTGAACGTGTGGGCCCCCAGACCTCCCGCGATGCCCATGAAGAGCAGGGCGAAGTGCTCCTGTCCGCGTGCGGTGGTGATGCCGCCGATGTCCAGCTGGGACGACGGCGGCCAGCCGAGGTCGGTGAGCAGTCGGCCGGTGGTCCGTTTGGCTTCGGCGTCGTCGCCGGAGAGGAAGACGGTGCTCGGGCCGTCGAGACCGTCTGGGGCGGTCATCACGGTGGAGTCCATGGTGCACAGCGTCTTGACGACGGGGGTGAGGGGAAATGCCTCCTGGATCTGTTCACCCAGGCTGCTGTTGGGGTGCGAGAGCTCGGTGAAGTCGTCGGAGAGGCCGACCCCGACATCGATCAGTAGGGTGCCGGCCAGCGCCGGTGCCCCGATGGAGAGCAGCAGTTCTACGGAGACGGTCCCCGGGGTGGCGTTGACCAGTACCTGTGCATGGGTGGCTGTCTCGCTCAGGCCCGCCACGGGGAGACCGAGGTCTGTCCGGTCCTTAGGCCGGCGTGATCCGAGGAGCACGTCGTGTCCTGCGGCGCTCCAGCCGTGGGCCAGTGCTCGGGCGACGTTGCCGGTGCCAAGAAGTCCTATACGCATGGTGCGACGCTAGCCGTCGTCAGGGCTCGTCGAATCGGACCGCGGGCCCGGGTGGAACGGCACCAAAGACCTAGTTCTGCGGTCGCTCGCCACTCGCAACGACAAGACCGCCGACGCCTACCGGGCAGCCGTCACCCTCGTATCGCCCCCGTATCGCCCCCGATGTGGGCGTGACACCTTGACGACAACTCCTAGCCATTGCGTCCATCCCCCGGTAGATGATGGCCAGTTCGAGCGCCCAGAAGATCACGAAGCAGAGCCAGAGGGTCCACGGCTGGCCGCCGACCTCGGCGGCCGTTGTCCAGCCGTCGAACGCCTTCCCCAGGACGCTGCCCGCTACCCGCTGCCCGCTACCCGCTACCTCGTGATCTCCCGGAGTGCCGTGCCCGTGCGGTAGAGCTCGATGAGTAGCGGGCGCAGGGCCTGGCCGGCCCGGGTGAGGTGGTAGCGGGTGCGGACGGGGAAGGCCGGGAGGCGTTCGCGGGTCAGGATGCCCCGGCCCTCCAGGTCGCGCAGCCGCTCGGCGAGCACCTTGGCGCTGATCTCCGGCAGCTGTCCGCGCAGTTCGCCGAAGGAGTGCGGACCGGCCATCAACTCCCGCAGGATGAGCGTGGTCCAGCGGCCGGACACCGCGGCGAGGGCGGCCTCCACCGGGCAGTCGGGCTCGGGGCGACGGGTTCGGCCGTGCTCGTCGGGGACCAACTCCTCGTCCCAGGGGGAGGGTTGGCCCGCCGCAGAGGCGGAGGCGGAGACGGCCGCGGCGGCCGCCGCGTGGGTTTCCGTTTGGTGACCTGCGGCGCCCGGCGGTTGGCTCGGGGCATGAGCCTGCACTCGAACATGAGCCGGAACGCGAGCCGGAACACGAGCGTCACTTCGGACTTCGGGCCTGACCATGCGCCCACTGTCCCCCTCACCAGCGACCCCGGGCAACATCCCTTCGTCTTCGCCACCGCTTTCAACTCCGGCCGCCCGGACGTCCTCGCGCAGGTCTACGAGGAGGGCGCCGTCTTCGTACCGCACTCCGGAGCCGCGCTGACCGGGTCCGAACTGCACCGTGCCAACGCCGAGTTCCAGGCCCTCGGCCTGCCGATCACCGTGCGCCCTCGGCAGACCTGCGTGGCGGGGGACCTCGCCCTGCTCATCGTCGACTGGGTCATCGACGGCACCGGGCCGGACGGGGAGCACCACCACATCGAGGGCACCGCCACGGATGTGGCCCGCCGTGGGCCCGACGGGCTGTGGCGGTATGTGATCGACAGTCCGTTCGGGGGCGGCGGTGCCCTGTTGTAGGGCGGCGGGCGGCTCCCGGTCTACTTCGTCGGTTCCGGAAGCGCGGAGACCGCGGCCTTGGCGGCCCGCACCGCGCCCTCGCGCATGGTGTCCGCCTCGGGGGCGCCCTTGTCCTCGAAGTCGCTGCCGGTGTACGTGACCCGGACGAGGGCATTCCGGTCGCGCACGGTGACGGTGGCTTTCTGGGACTTCTGGCCGTCCTTCGTGGAGCGGTGCGCCGCCGAGGCCGCCTGGTCGCCGAGGTCCGCGATCTTCGTGGTGCCGCCGTCGGCGCCGGTGCGGAACTTGTTGTACGCCGTACGGGCCGCGTCCTCCGTCTTCGTCACCTCGTACGAGACGTCCAGCCAGCGGTAGTCGTAGCCCTTGAGCGCGCTCCACGTGCAGGTACGGCGCCGGTCACGGTCGGTGAGGCTCAGCTCCTTGCCCGCGGTCTTCGCCTCCGGGACGAGCTTCTTGACGGTCTCCTCGGGGAGCGCGTCGCAGGGGGCGGGGGCCTTGCGGTACGTGGGCTCGGCCGCCGCCGCCTCGGCGTTGGCCGGGGCGGCCTTCGCGGCAGGCTTGTCGGCGGGGGCGTAGGGGCCCGTCGTCCATGCCCAACCGGCCGTGGCGAGCGCCACGACCGGCAGCAGACGAGCGACGAGCATCAGGGGCAGGGAACGCACTGCGTCCACCTCCGGCAGCGGAGAGGTGAGGTGTGAGTCACGACAGTGCCACATGTGCCGGCCTGCGCCATAGGGGGGTTTGGGGTGTGAACCCGAGCGCCGCTGGCTAGGGCACCCGGGCCGTCCACTCCGGTGCCGCGAACTTCGTCCGCGCGAGCTCCTTGGCCCGTACGAGCTCTTCCTCCGTCACCTTCCCGGCCGCCAGGCCGTAACGCGTGCGGAACGAGTCGACCATTCGCTCGATGACGGCCTCGCGGGGGAGCCCGGTCTGGCGGCGCAGCGGATCGACCCGCTTCCTCGCGCTCTTCGTGCCCTTGTCGGAAAGCTTCTCGCGCCCGATTCGCAGCACTTCATGCATTTTGTCAGCATCGATGTCGTACGCCATGGTCACGTGGTGAAGCACTGCCCCGGTACCGCCGCGCGGCCCGACCACCCGCTTCTGCGCCGCGCCCGCGATCTTCCCGGCCTCGCTGGCGATGTCGTTGAGCGGCTGGTGCCAGGCCGTGATCCCCATGTCGCCGAGCGCGCCGAGCACCCATTCGTCGAGATAGGCGTAACTGTCCGCGAACGAAAGGCCCTGCACG
This sequence comes from Streptomyces sp. NPDC002851, assembly GCF_053591935.1. Classification (NCBI taxonomy): domain Bacteria; kingdom Bacillati; phylum Actinomycetota; class Actinomycetes; order Kitasatosporales; family Streptomycetaceae; genus Streptomyces; species Streptomyces sp. NPDC002851. The sequence goes on from NZ_JBSFUT010000016.1 coordinate 138,258, forward strand.
AGCGCTTCGGGCACCGACAGGGAGTACGTGATGGTGTTCCCGGGCTCCATGAACATCGCCCCGCCGCCGCTGATCCGCCGGAACACCTCGACGCCATGCTGGGCCGCGCGCGCCCGGTCGACCTCGTTGCGCAGCGACTGGAAGCTGCCGATCACCACGGCCGGGGTGTCCCACTCCCAGACGCGCAGCGTGGGCGGGCGGCGCCCGGCGGCCACCTCCTTGGTGAGCACCTCGTCCAGGGCCATGTGCAGGGACGGGTGCTGCGGGCCCTCGTGGATCAACTGCCAGTGGTAGTCCCCCCAGTTGGTGGCGTGCGCCAGGGCGCGGCGGACCGCGACGCCCACGCTCTCCGTGGTCAGGCCGTACAGAATGGTGCCGGCCGGCAGCACCGCGTCGATCCGGGCGGCAAGCCCCGGGGCGTCGGTATCCGCGGGTGCGCCCTCCAGGGCATGGCTCAGCGCCGTGAACGCCTCGTCCGGCCAGAGGAAGAAGTCCCCGGCCACCCGCACGTGGCGCAGCAAGCCTTCGTGCACCTCGACGTCGACCACGACGAGCTTGCCTCCGGGGATCTTGTACTCGCCGTGCACTGTGCTGTCCTCCGGGTGCTTTCGCATTCCGCCTGAACCGGAGCGAATCGTACTCCGGGACCTAGGGGGTGTCTCTCCGATCTTCGCGGGCCGTGGCAGCGGCCGCCGCCCCGTGCCCGGTGCTCCCGCCCCCGTGTCCGGTGCCGCCGCCCCGTGCCCGGTGCCCCCGCCTCCGGGCCCGGTGCCCCCCGCCCCCTACCCGGTGCCCCCGCCCCGGCCGCTAGCCTGCGGCAATGTTCACCACGCGCCCCACCCTCCAGGGCACCTTCGGCATGGTGTCCTCCACGCACTGGCTCGCCTCCCAGTCCGCGATGGCCGTCCTCGAGGACGGCGGCAACGCTTTCGACGCGGCCGTCGCCGCGGGCTTCGTCCTGCACGTCGTCGAGCCGCACCTCAACGGCCCGGCGGGCGAAGTGCCGATCCTGCTCGCACCGGCCGACGGCGAGGTGCGGGTGCTGTGCGGGCAGGGGCCCGCGCCCTCCGGGGCGAGCATCGAGCACTACCGCTCGCTCGGCCTCGACCTCGTCCCCGGCACCGGCCCGCTGGCCGCCGCCGTGCCGGGCGCCTTCGACGCGTGGATGCTGCTCCTGCGCGACCACGGCACCAAATCGCTCGCCGAGGTCCTCAAGTACGCCATCGGGTACGCGGAGCACGGCCACGCGCCCGTGGAGCGGGTCTGCGAAACCGTCGACACCGTCAGGGCACTGTTCGAGAACGAGCCCGAGTGGCGCTCCTCCGCCGAGATCTACCTGCTGGACGGCCAACTTCCGCGCCCCGGCGAGCTCCTGCGCAACCCGGCACTCGCCGCGACCTGGCGCCGCCTGATCGAGGAGGCGGAGACGGCGGCGGAGACCTCCGTGGACGACGGGGCCGTGGACGACGGGGCCGGGGGCGACGGGGCCGGGGGCGACGGGGCCGGGGGTGACGGGGCCGGGGGCGAAGGCGCCCCGACCGCCCGCGTACGGCAGATCGACGCCGCCCGGCGGATCTGGTCCACCGGCTTCATCGCCGAGGCCCTGGTCCGCCAGGCCGCGCGCCCCACCCTCGACACCAGCGGCCGCCGCCACACCGGCACCCTCGCGGCCGCCGACCTCGCCGCGTACGCCGCGTCCTACGAGGCCCCGGCCACGTACGACTGGAACGGCTGGACCCTCTGCAAGGCGGGGCTGTGGAGCCAGGGCCCCGCCTTTCTCCAGCAACTCGCGCTGCTCCCCGAGGACCCCGCCGAGCTGCCCGCCTACGGCTCCGCCGCATACGTGCACCGGCTCGTCGAGGGCTGCAAGCTCGCGATGGCCGACCGCGAGGCCTGGTACGGCGATCCCGATGGCACCAATGTCGCTGACGTATCCCTCGACGAGCTGCTCTCGCCCGCGTACAGCGCCACCCGGCGGGCCCTCATCGGCGCCGAGGCCTCGCACGAGCTACGGCCCGGACGCCCGGGCGGCCGCACCCCGCGCCTGAGCGCGCACGCCACCACCGTCACCTCGGGCGACTACGCCATGGGCACCCCGGTGGCCGGTGCGGGCGAGCCGACCGTCGCCGGGACCGGCGCCACCCGGGGCGACACCTGTCACCTCGACATCGTCGACCAGTGGGGCAACATGGTCGCCGCCACACCGAGCGGCGGCTGGCTCCAGTCCAACCCGGTCGTGCCCGAGCTCGGCTTCCCGCTCGGCACCCGCCTCCAGATGGCCTGGCTCGACCCCGGACTGCCCAACTCCCTTGCCCCCGGCCGCCGTCCGCGCACCACCCTCACCCCGTCGCTCGCGCTGCGCGACGGCGTGCCGGTGCTCGCCTTCGGCACCCCGGGCGGCGACCAGCAGGACCAGTGGCAGCTGCACTTCTTCCTCGCGGTGGCACTGCGCGCACCGGTGCGCGGCGGGCTCGACCTACAGGGCGCCGTCGACGCGCCCAACTGGCACACGGACTCCTTCCCCGGCTCGTTCTACCCACGCGGCATGCGCCCCGGCAGCGTCACCGTCGAGTCGCGGATCGGGGACGAGATCATCGAGGACCTGCGGGCGCGGGGCCACGACGTCACCGTGGGCGGCCCCTGGTCCGAGGGCCGCCTCTGCGCGGTCGCGCGCGACCCGCGGACCGGGGTGCTCTCGGCCGCCGCGAACCCGCGCGGGATGCAGGGCTACGCGGTGGGGCGGTAAGCAGCGGTGCGGCGGTAAGAGGCGGTGGGGCGGTGAGAAGCGGTGGGGCGGTGAGAAAAGCCGTTCCGGAGCGCCGTCCCCCCGACCGCCCGTCCCTCCGATCGCCCGTCCCCCGACGGCCCGACCGCCCGGTCGCCCGACGGCCCGGCCCCGGAAACCCCCGCCTACCTTCCACTGCCGAATGTCAGAGGGGCGTGGTGAGATGGACGCATGATCGAAGAGCTCGAAGGGTTTCTCGAAGGCGGGCCCTCGGGCCCCGGCCCGGCCGCTGCCGAGGAGGCGGTGCGCAAGGCGGCCGCCGCCGAGGTCATGCCCCGGTTCCGGCAGCTCGCCGCGCACGAGATCGACGAGAAGAGCGGCCCGCACGATCTGGTCACGGTCGCCGACCGACGCGCCGAGGAGCACCTCACGGCGTCCCTCACGGCGCTCCTGCCCGGCTCGGTCGTGGTCGGCGAGGAGGCCGTTCACGCCGACCCGACCAAGTACGACGCGCTGCGCGAGGAAGCCCCGGTCTGGATCGTCGACCCCGTGGACGGCACCCGCCAGTTCGTCCACGGCGACCCGGCCTTCTGCACCCTCGTCGCGCTCGCCTGCGGCGGCGAGGTGTTCGCCTCTTGGACGTACGCCCCCGCGCTCGAGGAAATGGCCACGGCGGTACGCGGCCGCGGCGTGTTTCTGAACGGAGAGGCGCTGCACGCGCTGCCTCCGGCCCTCGGCCGCCCCCTCGAAGTGGCCACGTCCCACCCGGACTTCACCACCCCGGACCAGAAGCGCGCCCTGCTCGGCCTGCGCGCGGACGGCGTGCACGCGCGCCCGTGCGGCTCCGCCGGTCTGGAGTACCTGGCCATCGCCAAGGGCGAGCTGGACGCGGTCGCCTTCTCCTGGGAGAACGCCTGGGACCACGCGGCCGGGCTGCTCCTGGTCACCGAGATCGGCGGCGGCCACCGCACCGTCGCGGGCGAGCCCTTCCGGATAACCGGTGGCAACGCCCTGCCGTTCGCGGCGGCCCGCGACGAGGCCACACTGGACACGGTGGTGGGGCTGCTCGCGGCCGGGGGCTGAGCTTCGTCGTACGAGCCCGACTCCCCGTCGTACGGGCTTCGATCTCCGTCGTACGAGGTCCGCGCCCTGTCGTACGGCTTCGACTCTCCGTCGTACGAGGTCCGAGACCTGCCGTACGAGGCCCGAGCCCCGTCGTACGAGGCCTGGCTGAGTGCTCCCACAGGCCCCGTGGGGCTGTCCGTGGCCCGGCATATCCTGTGCTGCAACTGGCCGTCGGCCGACAAAGGAGTCCGAAGTGCCGTCGATGCTTGATGCCGTCGTCGTGGGGGCGGGGCCCAATGGACTGACCGCGGCCGTGGAGCTCGCCCGGCGCGGCTTCTCGGTGGCCGTTTTCGAGGCCAGGGACACCGTCGGCGGCGGTGCGCGCACCGAGGAGCTCACGCTGCCCGGCTTCCGGCACGACCCATGTGCGGCCGCGCACCCGCTGGGCATCGGCTCGCCCGCGTTCTCACGGATGCCACTCGCGCGGTACGGGCTCGAGTGGCTGCACCACCCGCTGCCCATGGCGCACCCGTTCCCCGACGGCACGGCGGCCGTGCTTTCCCGGTCCGTCGCCGAGACCGCCCTGTCGTTCGGGCCGCGCGACGCGGGCGCGTACCGCAGGCTCGTGCAGCCCTTCATCGGCAAGTGGGACACCCTGGTGCGGGACTTCATGTCGCTCCCGCTGACCGCGCTGCCCCGCGACCCCGTGACGCTCGCCCGCTTCGGGCTCGCCGGACTGCCGCCGTCCAGTTGGCTGATGCGCCAACGATTCCGGGACGAGCGGGCCCGGGCCCTGTTCGCCGGGCTCGTCGCGCATGTGATGGCGCCGCTGAACGGGCTCGCGACCAGCGCCGTGGGCCTGGTCTTCGCGCTTGCCGCGCACGAGCGGGGCTGGCCGGTGGCGCGCGGCGGCACCCAGGCGATCTCCGACGCGCTCACCGCGTATCTTCGTGACCTCGGCGGCGCGGTCCACACCGACTACGAGGTCAAGCGGCTCGACGACCTGCCGCCCGCCCGCGCGTATGTCTTCGACACCTCACCGACCGCACTCGCCCGGATCGCGGGGCTCGGGCGGTTCGGTGCGGGATATCGGTACGGCGCCGCCGCGTTCAAGATCGATTACGCCCTGGACGGGCCCGTGCCCTGGACCGCCGAGGAGGCCCGGCGGGCGGGCACGGTGCAGATCGGTGCGAGCCGGGCCGAGATCGGTGCGGCTCTGCATGCCGCGTCCCGCACGGGGGCCGCCCCGGACAAGCCGTTCCTCATCACGGTCCAGCCCAGCGTCGTCGATCCGGGGCGGGCGCCGGAGGGGAAGCAGGTCTTCTGGGCGTACGGGCATGTGCCCAACGGCTGGGACGGGGATCTCACGGATGCGATCGAGCGGCAGTTGGAGCGGTTCGCGCCGGGGTTCCGGGACCGGGTGCTTGCCCGGGCGGTCGCGGGCCCGGCCCAGCTGGCGGCGCGTAATGCCAACTACGTCGGCGGTGACATCGCCTGTGGGGCTGCTGATGGTCTGCAGTTGGTGCTGCGGCCCCGGGTGACGCTGTTCCCGTATCGGACTCCGCATCCGGCGGTCTTTCTCTGCTCGCAGGCGACTCCGCCGGGGCCGGGGGTGCATGGGATGTCGGGGCACAACGCGGCCAAGGCGGTGTGGCGGAGGTTGCGGGGGGTGGGTGGGTAGGTCCCGGACAGGTCGTCCCGGGTAGGTCCCGGACAGGTCGTCCCGGACAGGTCCTGGATAGGTCGGTAGCGCGTGCGGGGGAGGGGGCTTTCTTCCCCAGCCCCGGTCCTTCCCGAAACCAGGAGGCTCCGCCCCCTGGCCCCCATTTCGCGCTGAACGCGCTCATCCTCGAACGCCGGACGGGCTTATGCGTACATCCTGGATGCATGACCTACCTGACCCTCGTCCAAGGCGACATCACCGACCAGCGCGTCGACGCCGTGGTCAATGCCGCGAACTCCTCGCTCCTCGGCGGGGGAGGCGTCGACGGAGCCATCCACCGGCGCGGCGGGCCCGAGATCCTCGCCGAATGCCGTGAGCTGCGGGACTCCCGTTACCCGGAGGGGCTGCCCACCGGCGAGGCCGTCGCCACCACGGCGGGCAAGCTGCACGCCCGCTGGGTGATCCACACGGTCGGCCCGGTGCACTCCCGTACCGAGGACCGTTCCGCGCTGCTCGCCTCCTGCTACCGCGAATCCCTGCGTGTGGCCGCCGAGTTGGGCGCCACCACCATCGCCTTCCCGGCCGTCTCCACCGGCGTCTACGGCTGGCCGCTCGACGACGGCGCGCGGATCGCGGTGAGCACCGTGCGGGAAGCCGCCACGCCGCCCGTCGAGGAGGTACGGTTCGTGCTCTTCGACGAGACCGCATACCAGGCCTTCGAGGAAGCACTGGCCGAGCGAGGTTGATGTCGGATTCTCGCCAGCCGACGCCGTCGCCGTCGGCAAAGCTGGGGGCATGCACACCGACACCGAGAGCTGTCTGCGGGCCGTCCGCTCCAAGGACGCCCGCTTCGACGGCTGGTTCTTCACGGCGGTCCTGACCACCGGGATCTACTGCCGCCCCAGCTGCCCGGTCGTGCCGCCCAAGCCGGGGAACATGCGGTTCTACCCGAGCGCCGCGGCCTGCCAGCAGGCCGGGTTCCGGGCCTGCAAACGGTGCCGTCCCGACACGAGCCCCGGCTCCCCGGAGTGGAACCACCGCGCCGACCTCGTCGCCCGCGCGATGCGCCTGATCGCCGAGGGCATCGTCGACCGCGAGGGCGTCGCCGGGCTCGCCGCCCGGCTCGGCTACAGCACCCGGCAGATCGAGCGCCAGCTCCTCGCCGAGCTGGGCGCCGGGCCGCTCGCGCTGGCCCGCGCACAGCGCGCCCAGACCGCCCGGATCCTCATCGAGACCACCCAACTACCCATGGTCGACGTCGCGTTCGCGGCCGGATTCGCCTCCGTCCGCACGTTCAACGACACCGTCCGCGAGGTCTTCGCCCTGGCACCGAGCGAACTGCGTGCGCGTACCCGGACGCGCGGATCACGACAGGCGACCGCCGCCCGCCGAGCCGACGGCGCCGCACCGGCCACCGCCCTTGCTCCCGCCCTCGGCGTCCCCGCCCTGGGGACCGCCACCCGCGGCGCCGAGGCCACCGCACCACCCACGGACGCCGCTTCCGGAGGCCATGCCTCCGGGATCGCCGCTCGCGGCCTCGAGCCCACCGCACCCGCCACCGAACCGGCCACGAGTGCCACTCCCGGCGCCCCCGCCCCGGGTACCGCCGCCCGCCGTACCGACCGCAATGCCGAAGCCATCGCACCACCACCCACGGACCCTGCCTTCGGCACCCCCACCCCCGGCACCATCTCCCTACGCCTCCCCTTCCGCACCCCCCTGACCCCCGACAACCTCTTCGGCCACCTGGTTGCCACCGCCGTCCCCGGCGTCGAGGAGTGGCGCGGCGGCGCATACCGGCGCACCCTGCGGCTTCCGTACGGGCACGGCATTGTCGCTCTGACGCCGCGGCCCGATCACATCGGCTGTCGTCTGACTCTCACCGATCAGCGGGACCTGACCGTCGCCATCAGCCGTTGCCGTCGGATGCTCGACCTCGACGCCGATCCGGTGGCCGTGGACGAGCAGTTGCGCGCCGACCCGCTGCTCGCGCCGCTGGTCGACAAGGCGCCTGGGCGACGCGTGCCGCGGGCCGTGGACGAGGCGGAGTTCGCGGTGCGTGCGGTGCTCGGACAGCAGGTTTCCACGGCCGCCGCCCGTACCCACGCCGCCCGCCTGGTCATGGCCCACGGCGAGCCGGTCGACGACCCCGAAGGCGGGCTCACCCACCTCTTCCCGGAGCCCGCCGCCCTGGCCGCCCTCGACCCCGAGGCGCTCGCGCTGCCCCGCAGCCGCCGCGCCACACTGCTCACGCTCGTACGCGCGCTCGCCGATGGCAGCCTTGCCCTGGGCGTCGAGTCCGACTGGGCTCAGGCCCGGGCCCGGCTGCGCGAGCTGCCCGGCTTCGGTCCCTGGACGGTCGACGTCATCGCCATGCGGGCCCTGGGCGACCCGGACGCGTTCCTCGCCACCGACCTGGGTGTCCGGCGCGCGGCGGAGGGTCTCGGACTGCCCTCGACCCCGGCGGCGCTCACGGCCCGTGCGGCGGCCTGGCGGCCGTGGCGGGCGTACGCGGTGCAGTACCTGTGGGCGACCGACGACCACCCCATCAACCGGCTTTCCTCGTAAGGAGATGCACGATGCCAAGCACCGGAACGCGTCAGCACACGAGCACCACCGGAACGCGAACGCGCCACCACACCGTCATCGACAGCCCCTACGGCCCCCTCACCCTCGTCGCCACCGACGGCACCCTGTCCGGCCTCTACATGACCGACCAGCGGCACCGTCCCCCGGAGGACACCTTCGGCAGCCCCGACGACACCCCGTTCACCGAGGTGATCGCCCAGCTGGAGCGCTACTTCGCGGGCGAGCTGCGGGAGTTCGACCTGCCGTTGCACCTGGACGGCACGCCCTTCCAGCGCGCCGTATGGGAGCAGCTGCGGCGGATTCCGTACGGCGAGACCCGGTCGTACGGCGAACTGGCCGACGCCCTCGGCAAGCCGAACGCCTCCCGCGCGGTCGGCCTGGCCAACGGCAAGAACCCGATCGGCATCATCGTGCCCTGCCACCGCGTGATCGGCGCGAACGGCGGCCTCACCGGGTACGGCGGCGGCCTGGACCGCAAGCGCCGACTCCTGGACTTCGAGCGGGCCTGAGCCCCCGCCTCGGCCTCAGCCCCACCCTCGAACTCAGCCCCAGCCTCAGCCCTAGCCTCGTCCTCAGCCCCAGCCCCAGCCTCGCCCTCAGCTCCACCCCCGTCCTCAGTCCACCCGGTGGCCTTCCTCCAGCTCCACCGGGCCGGTCCCGTCCGCCAGCGCGGTGAGCGCGGCCGTCAACCGGCGCACCATCCACGGCGGACCGTAGTAGTCCAGGTCGGCGACCGGGACCAGGCGCCAGGAGTCCAGCTCCTCCTCCTGCAGCACGATCGAGTCCAGTTGGTCCTGTGTGAGCACGCCGCCGTCGTACAGATACGCGGCGATCGGCGGCCGGTCCTCGCCGGACACCCAGTCGATGGTGAGCAGCCGTCCGGGCGTCACATCGAGGCCGATCTCCTCGGCGGTCTCGCGGCGCGCCGCCTGCCGGGGCGTCTCGCCGTCGTCGGACTCGATGGTTCCGCCGGGCAGCGCCCAGCCGTCCCGGTAGTTGGGTTCCAGCAGCAGCACGCGCCCTTCGGCGTCGCGGAACAGCACGGACGCCCCGGCGAGGATCCGGGGAAGGCCGGCGATGTACGTGGCGTAGTCGACTGTCACCCGGCCGAGCCTAATCCACCTGGTTCCGGTCCCCGGATCCCGCCGTCAACGCCACCGTCCACTCCGCCAGTTCACTGATCCGCACCCCGTCCCAGCCGAACACGGCGCTGCGCACCGTGTCCCGCAGCGGCTCGACCCAGTGGGCCGGGATCGCCGCCGCGCCGCAGAGGACGCCCGCGACGGAGCCCGCGGTCGCCCCGTTCGAGTCGGTGTCGAGGCCGCCGCGCACCGTCAGGGCGATGGTGTGGCCGAAGTCCCCGTCGCCGTACAGGAGTCCGGCCGTGATGACCGCCGCGTTCGGTACGACATGGATCCAGCCGAGCGGTGCGGTCTCCTCGGCGAGCGTGGCGAGGGTCTCGCGCCAGGGCACGCCCGCCGCGTGCAGCGCGAGCACCCGGCGCACCGTCCGGGCGAGCCTGCTGCCCTCCGGGACCACCGTGAGCGCCGTATCGAGCGCGGCCCGTGCGCTGCCCGCGGTGTACGCGGCGGAGATCAGGGCCGCCGCCCACATCGCCCCGTACACGCCGTTCCCGGTGTGTGAAAGGACCGCGTCACGGCGGGCAAGCGCGGCGGCGCGGCGCGGCTCGCCGGGGCAGGCCCAGGCGAAGACGTCGGCGCGGATCAGGGCGCCGATCCATTCCTGGTACGGGTTGTCGTACGTCGCCGTGAGCGGCGGCTTCAGGCCGTTCGCGAGGTTCCGGTAGGCGGCCCGCTCGGCGGTGTACGTCTGCAGATACGGCAGCCGGAGCAGCCACAGGTCGCCGACCTGCTCGGTGGTGAAGCCGAAGCCGTGGGTGCGCAGGAGCTCCAGGCCGAGGATCGCGTAGTCCACATCGTCGTCCCGGCAGCTGGCGCGGATCCGGCCGCGCACGCACTCCCGCCACTCCGGCCGAAGGAGCCGCTCGTCCTCGGGGTCGGCGGGCTCCGGCAGATAGTCGGTGAGCGGCAGCGCGTCCGCCCGCCGCAGGTAGCGGTCGATGCGCGCGGGCGTCCAGACCTCGCCCTGTTCGACCGGCTTGCCGAGCATGTTCCCGGCGATCCGGCCGAGCCAGCCGCCGAGGGTGCGGTCGCCGAGCGCCGCCCTGTCGAGCTCCGTGCCCACTGGGGTCATGCGTCCGGTTTACCGAATTCCGGGCGCGGTCGCGCGGCCAAAAGAGCCCGTCCGGCGTTTGAGGACGAGCGCGTTCAGCGCGAAGGGGGGCGCTGGGGGCGCAGCCCCCAGTTCCGGCAACCGAGCCGACGGCACGGACACGGGGTGACGGAACCCTGTCCGGAGCCCTCAATCCTCGTCCTGGCTCCGGGACTCGATCCGGCGGGGCCGGTGGTGGCGCACCGGGTCCCGCTGCTCCAGCATCGCGTCGCCGACCATCGCACGGACCGCGTCCCGCAGGCCGTGCAGCGCGTGGTGGCGGGCGGGCCCGGCCCCGGGGTCCTGGCTCAGCTCCTTGTACAGCGACCAGCAGAGCACCAGCATCACGACCACAAAGGGCAGCGCCACCAGGATCGTCGCCGTCTTGAGCGAGTCGAGGCCGCCCGCGAGCAGCAGCACCGCCGCGACCGCGCCCATCAGCACGCCCCACGCGACCACCAGCCAGGTCTTCGGGTGCAGCGCGCCCCGGCTGGTGAGCGAACCCATCACCAGGGAGGCCGAGTCGGCGCTGGTCACGAAGTACGTCATGACGAGCAGCATGGCGACCCAGGACGTGACGGTGGACAGCGGAAGGCCGTCCAGCATGCCGAACAGGGATGCCTCCACGCCCTCCTCCAGCTTCGCCGCCATGTCGACCTTGCCGGTCTCGTCGAGCCGGATGCCGGTGCCGCCCATGACGCAGAACCAGACGACGGTGGCGGTGCTGGGTACCAGGAGTACCCCGATGAGGAACTCGCGGATCGTGCGGCCGTGCGAGATCCGGGCGATGAACGTGCCGACGAACGGTGCCCAGGACAGCCACCACGCCCAGTAGAAGATCGTCCAGGTGCCGAGCCACTCGCTGTCGCCGAACGATCCGGCCCGGGTGGCCATCGGGATCAGCCAGTGGACGTAGCCGCCGATGCTCTCCGGGATCGCGTCGAGGATGAACACGGTGGGCCCGAGGACGAACACGAACACCATCAGGAGCGCGGCGAGCACGATGTTGAGGGTGCTCAGCCACTTCACGCCGCGGTGCAGGCCGGAGAAGGCGGAGACCACGAATGCGGCGCCGAGCGCCAGGATGATGACCAGCTCCAGCGTCTTGGTGTCGGCGACGCCCGCCGTCAGATGCAGGCCCTTGCCGACCTGGAGCGCGCCGAGCCCGAGGCTGGTCGCGGTGCCGAAGACGGTCGCGAAGACGGCGAGCAGATCGATCACCCGGCCCGGCCAGCCGTCCGCCCGGCGCTGCCCCAGGATCGGCACGAAGGCCGAACTGAGCCTGTTCCCACGGGCCTTGCGGAACCCGGCGTACGCGAGGGCGAGCCCGGCGATGCCGTAGATGGCCCACGGGGTGAGCGTCCAGTGGAAGAACGAGTACTGGAGCGCGATGTTCGCGGCGTCGCCGGTCTGGCCGGTGGCGCCGGTCATCGGCGGCGGCGAGAGGTAGTGCTGGAGCGGCTCGCCCACGCCGTAGAACATCAGGCCGATGCCCATGCCCGCGCTGAACATCATCGCGATCCAGGCCAGGTTGCTGAACTCCCGCTCCGAGTCGTCGCGACCCAGGCGGATCCGGCCGAACCGGCTGAACGCGATGACGATGCAGAGAACGAGGAAGATGTCCGCGGCGATCACGAAGAGCCAGGCGAAGTTGGCCAGGACCCAGCCGAGTGCGGAGTCCGAAGCGTCGCTGAAGGAGTCCTTGCCGATCGCCGCCCAGCAGACGACGGCCAGGACCACGACCACGCCGATGCCGACCACGATGGCGTCGGGCCGGTTACCCGACGCGTCGGGCGGGCCGGGCGGTTCGCTGGACGTGGGCTGATCGATCGCATCCGCACTCATGCCGCCCACTATGGTGCGGAATCGTCCTATTTCTTCCGGTGGCACGCCGTCCCTCGCACCGACCGCCATGGGCACGGACGCCCAGGTGAGGTTAAGGTCGCAGCGGCGCGACTGCCTTGACGCGAGCAAGGCCCGGAAAGCAAGGGGATCCAAGGTGGCAGACGCAGCAACTGGTCCGTCGACGGCAACAGCGACCGATCAAGCGGCGGCGCGACGGGTGCTGATAGCGGCGGACAAGTTCAAGGGTTCGCTCACGGCCGTGCAGGTCGCCGAGCGGGTCACGGCCGGTCTCCGGCGGGTGGCGCCGCAGACGACGGTCGAGGCGCTGCCGGTGGCGGACGGCGGCGACGGAACGGTCGCGGCCGCGGTCGCGGGCGGCTTCGAGCGCCGCGAGGTACGGGTCACGGGGCCGCTCGGCGCCGAGGTGACCGCGGCGTACGCGTTGCGCGGCGACACCGCGGTGGTGGAGATGGCCGAGGCATCCGGGCTCCAGCTGCTGCCCGAGGGCGTCTTCGCACCGCTCACGGCCACGACGTACGGCTCCGGCGAGGTGCTCCGCGCCGCCCTGGATGCCGGGGCCCGCACCATCGTCTTCGGCGTCGGCGGCAGCGCCACGACGGACGGCGGGGCCGGGATGCTGGCCGCGCTTGGCGCGCGGTTCCTGGACGAGGACGGCGAGCCCGTGTCGCCCGGCGGCGGCCCGCTGCGCGACCTGGCCACGGCCGATCTGTCCGGGCTCGACCCGCGGTTCGCCGAGGTCGACCTGATCCTCGCGAGCGACGTCGACAACCCGCTGACCGGACCGAAGGGCGCCCCGGCGGTGTATGGGCCGCAGAAGGGGGCGTCTCCGGAGGACGTCGCGACCCTGGACGCGGCCCTGGCCCACTTCGCGGCCGTCCTGGAGAAGTCCGTCGGCCCGAAGGCGGCCGAGCACGCCGCGGCGCCGGGCGCCGGTGCGGCGGGCGGCATCGGGTACGGGGCCCTGGTCGGGCTCGGCGCCCGCTTCCGGCCCGGTATCGACGTGATGCTGGACGTCCTGGGCTTCGCCCCGGCCTTGGAGCGGGCCGACCTGGTGATCACGGGCGAGGGCTCGCTCGACGAGCAGACCCTGCACGGCAAGGCCCCGGCCGGGGTCGCGGCGGCGGCCCGCGAGGCAGGCGTCGAGGTCGTCGCGGTCTGCGGCCGCCTCGCGCTGGCACAGGACGCACTGACGCACGCGGGGATCAGCCGCGCGTACCCCCTGACGGACATCGAGCCGGACGTCGAAAAGTGCATCGCGGACGCGGGCCCGATCTTGGAGCGGGTGGGCGAGCAGATCGCCCGGGACCGACTCATCTGATCCCTCAGCAACGCCCGAGGGGCCCGAACCATCCGTGGTTCGGGCCCCTCGGGCCTTGACGTAAGACCGCCGGTTACGGCAGCTGAGCCGCCTGCGCGGCCTCCCGCGCCTCACGGCGGTTGTCCCGGAAGTTGTTCACCCGGCGGGCCGTGGCGAACAGCGGGATCACCGCACCCATCACCAGCTGCAGCGCGCAGCCGGTCTGGAGGAGCAGCTGGCCGCCCGGTGCGTCGAAGGCCCAGGCCGCGAGCAGGGCCATGCTCAGGACGATCCAGGTGAGCATCGCCACCGCGAGGCGACCCCGCGGCTTCGGGTACTCGACCCGGCTGACCATCAGCCACGCGGTGCCGATGATCGCCAGGAGCGTGGCCACGAAGGGCAGCTCAAGGAGCACGATCGAGACGACCGTCAGCGCGCCGAACGGCGAGGGCATGCCCTGGAAGGTGCCGTCCTTCACGGTCACGCACGAGAATCTCGCAAGCCGCAGCACCACCGCCAACAGCACGACGATGGCGCCCACCGCCGCGACCCGCTGGTACACGGTGTTGTCGGCGACCATGCCGTACACGAGCACGAAGTACGCAGGTGCCAGACCGAAGCTGATCAGGTCGGACAGGTTGTCCAGCTCCGCCCCCATCGGCGACGACCTCAGCTTGCGGGCCACGAGACCGTCGAAGAGGTCGAAGACCGCCGCGCACAGCATGAGGATCACCGCGGTGGCGGCGCTGTTGCGGGCCATGCCCGACTCGTCACTGCCGGTGAGGTGCGGGATCAGGATGCCGGTGGTGGTGAAGTACACCGCCATGAAGCCGCAGGTGGCGTTGCCCAGCGTGAGCGTGTCCGCTATCGAGAGCCGCAGTGAGAGCGGCATCTCTTCGGTCTCGGCGCCGTCACCGTCGTCGGTGTCGTCGACGGCATCGGCGTCCGGAACCCAGCCCGTCTGTGTTTCAGGATCAACCACGGTCAATGCGAGTCACTCCAGCCACAGTCTTCTGGCCGACCTCGACCGCCACGTCGACGCCCTCGGGGAGGTAGATGTCGACGCGCGAGCCGAAGCGGATCAGGCCGATCCGCTCCCCCTGCTCCACCTTCGTGCCCTGCGGGACGTAGGGGACGATGCGTCGGGCGACGGCGCCCGCGATCTGCACCATCTCGATGTCGCCGAGCTCGGTGTCGAAGTGCCAGACCACCCGCTCGTTGTTCTCGCTCTCCTTGTTGAACGCCGGGACGAACCCGCCGGGGATGTGCTCCACGGACGTCACCGTGCCCGCGAGGGGCGCACGGTTGACGTGTACGTTCAACGGGCTCATGAAGATCGCGACGCGGGTGCGTCCGTCCTTCCACGGCATGATGCTCTGCACCACTCCGTCGGCCGGAGAGATGACCCGGCCCTGAGCGATCTCACGCTCGGGGTCGCGGAAGAACCACAGCATGCCTGCCGCGAGAGCGGTGGCGGGTACGGCCACGGCGGCGGCCGCCTTGGAGCGGTGGGCGCGCGCGAGGCCGAGCGCTGCGGTGGCGACGGTCGGCAGAAGCCACGGCGATGCTCCGCGAGCAAGGCGTCCCTTCAGAACGCCGTCGCGTGGTGCAGAGGATTGGCTGTGGGGCATGGATGACCTTCGTAGCGGATGATGCCGCTCAGGAGATGGGGGGACGGCGGCTTTTCCCGGGATGGTATCGGTTGCGAGCCGCAACTGGGCAAGCCAGGAAGCCGAGTCGGCGACCGAAGAGCGTTGACTGAGTGTGATCTTCGTCCCGAAGAAAACCCCCAAATCAGGATCTTCATCCCTGGAATCGGTACTCCTCGAGCAGCCGGCGACCAATGATCATTTTCTGGATCTCGGCGGTACCTTCGCCGATCAGCAGCATCGGCGCCTCGCGGTAGAGGCGCTCGATCTCGTACTCCTTCGAGAACCCGTATCCACCATGAATACGGAACGCGTCCTCTACGACTTCTTTGCAGTATTCGGACGCGAGGTACTTCGCCATCCCTGCCTCGAGGTCGTTTCGCTCCCCAGAGTCCTTTTTGCGTGCTGCGTTGACCATCATCGCATGGGCGGCCTCGACCTTGGTAGCCATCTCGGCCAGCTTGAACTGGATCGCCTGGTGCTGGGCGATCGGCTTGCCGAAAGTGTGACGTTGTTGGGCATACGAGACGCCCAACTCGAAGGCACGCTGCGCGACTCCGCAACCACGCGCCGCAACATTCACACGGCCCACTTCGACGCCGTCCATCATTTGGTAAAACCCTCGGCCGGTGGTCCCGCCGAGCACGCGATTGGCCGGAACTCGCAGTCCGTCCATGATGAGTTCGGTGGTATCCACCCCCTTGTATCCCATTTTGTCGATCTTGCCGGGAATGGTCAGCCCTGGGCGGACCTCGCCGAAGCCCGGCTCCTTCTCGACAAGGAATGTCGTCATCGACTTATGCGGAGCGGTGCCCTCGGGGTGGCCTTCGTCACTCCGGCACAGAACGGCCACCAGAGTCGACGTGCCGCCGTTCGTCAGCCACATCTTCTGGCCGTTGAGGACGTACTCGTCGCCGTCCTTGACGCCCTTCGATGTGATCGCGGACACATCGGAGCCGAGCCCCGGCTCCGACATCGAGAAGGCGCCGCGCACCTCGCCCGCCGCCATCCTCGGCAGGAAGGTGTCCTTCTGCTCCTGCGTGCCGTGCTGCTTGAGCATGTACGCCACGATGAAGTGGGTGTTGATGATCCCCGAGACGGACATCCAGCCGCGCGCGATCTCCTCCACACACAGGGCGTACGTCAGGAGCGACTCGCCCAGGCCGCCGTACTCCTCGGGGATCATCAGGCCGAACAGGCCGAGCTCCTTGAGGCCTTCGACGATCTGCGTCGGGTACTCGTCGCGGTGCTCGAGGTCGGTCGCGACCGGGATGATCTCCTTGTCCACGAAGTCCCGCACCGTGGACAGGATTTCCTGCTGCACGTCGGTCAGGCCGTGGGTCTGGGCGAGTCGGCTCATGGTTACTTCTCCTGTGCCTTGAGCTCGGGGCGGCCGGGCTGCTCGCCGCCGCGCTCCTTGATGTACGTCTCGGTGGGGACCATGACCTTGCGGCGGAACACGCAGACCAGCGTGCCGTCCTGCTTGTAGCCCTTCGTCTCGACGTAGACGATGCCGCGGTCGTTCTTCGACTTCGACGGCGTCTTGTCGAGGACGGTCGTCTCGCCGTAGATGGTGTCGCCGTGGAAGGTCGGCGCCACGTGGCGGAGCGACTCGATCTCCAGGTTGGCGATCGCCTTGCCCGAGACGTCCGGCACGGACATGCCGAGCAGCAGCGAGTAGATGTAGTTCCCGACGACGACGTTCTTGCCGAAGTCCGTCGTCTTCTCCGCATAGTTGGTGTCCATGTGGAGCGGGTGGTGGTTCATGGTCAACAGGCAGAAGAGGTGGTCGTCGTACTCGGTGACCGTCTTGCCGGGCCAGTGCTTGTACACGGCGCCGACTTCGAACTCTTCGTAGGTGCGGCCGAACTGCATGGTGTCTTACGCCTCCGGGGCCTCGAACTTGGACGTGCGCTGCATGCCGGCGGCCCGGCCCTTGCCGGAGATGACGAGCGCCATCTTGCGGCTGGCCTCGTCGATCATCTCGTCACCGAGCATCGCGGAGCCCTTCTTGCCGCCCGCCTCGGACGTGTAGTACTCGTACGCGTCCAGGATCAGCTCGGCGTGGTCGTAGTCCTCCTGCGAGGGCGAGAACACCTCGTTCGCGGCCTCGACCTGGCCGGGGTGGAGCACCCACTTGCCGTCGAAGCCGAGCGCGGCGGCGCGGCCCGCGACCTCGCGGTAGCCGTCGATGTTCTTGATCTGCAGGTAGGGGCCGTCAATGGCCTGCAGGTTGTTGGCGCGGGCGGCCATCAGGATCTTCATCAGGATGTAGTGGTACGCGTCCGCCGGGTAGCCGGGCGGCTGCTCGCCCACGACCAGGGACTTCATGTTGATCGAGGCCATGAAGTCGGCCGGGCCGAAGATGATCGTCTCGACCCGCGGCGAGGCCTGCGCGATCTCGTTGACGTTGTTGAGGCCCTGCGCGTTCTCGATCTGCGCCTCGATACCGATCTTGCCGACCTCGAAGCCCATCGTCTTCTCGATCTGGGTCAGGAGCAGGTCGAGGGCGACGACCTGCTGGGCGTCCTGGACCTTCGGCAGCATGATGCAGTCGAGGTTCTGGCCCGCGCCCTCGACGACCGTGACGACATCGCGGTACGTCCACTCGGTGGTCCAGTCGTTGACGCGCACGACCCGGGTCTTGCCGGTCCAGTCGCCCTCGTTGAGGAACTTCACGATGGTGTGCCGGGCCTCGGGCTTGGCCAGCGGGGCGCAGGCGTCCTCCAGGTCGAGGAAGACCTGGTCGGCATCGAGGCCCTGGGCCTTCTCGAGGAAGCGCGGGTTCGAGCCGGGCACGGCCAGGCAGGAGCGGCGCGGGCGCAGCCGGTTGACCTGGGGAGCGGGGCTGGTCATGCGAGGACCTCCAGGGGGTCGAGCTTGTTCGCTTGCCGGATCTCGTCGACGATACGGCCGATGATCTCCGTGATGCCGAAGTCCTTCGGCGTGAAGACGGCGGCCACACCCGCACGCCTCAACTGCTCGGCGTCGGCATTCGGGATGATGCCGCCGACGATGACGGGGATATCCGTGGCCCCGGCCTGCCGCAGCCGGTCCAGGACGTCGGGCACCAGCTCGGCGTGCGAGCCGGAGAGGATGGACAGACCCACGCAGTGCACGTCCTCCGCGAGCGCGGCGGACACGATCTGCTCGGGGGTCAGCCGGATGCCCTGGTAGACCACCTCGAATCCGGCGTCGCGGGCGCGTACGGCGATCTGCTCGGCCCCGTTGGAGTGCCCGTCGAGGCCCGGCTTGCCGACGAGCAGCCGCAGCTTGCCGGAGCCGAGCTCGCGCGCGGTGCGGTCGACCTTGTCGCGGACCACGGCCAGCGGGGTGCCCGCCTCGACCGGCACCGCGACGGGCGCGGAGGAGACTCCGGTCGGCGCCCGGAACTCGCCGAACACCTCGCGCAGGGCCCCGGCCCACTCGCCGGTGGTGACCCCGGCGCGGGCGCACTCCAGGGTGGCCTCCATCAGGTTGGCGTCGGTGGCCGCGGCCTGCTTCAGCTTCTCCAGGGCCTTGCAGGGGCGCGGGTGGTTGAACGGCGGCTGGTAGCGGGTGTCCCGCCAGTCCTGCAGCGCCGCGGTCACCCGGCCCTCGACCGCCGGGTCCACCGCCATGATCGCGGTGTCCAGGTCGGCGGTGAGCGGGTTGGGCTCGGTCGACTCGAAGCAGTTGACCCCGACGATCTTCTCCTGGCCGGTCTCGATCCGGGCCCGCCGCTCGGCGTGCGAGGACACCAACTGCGCCTTGAGGTAACCGGATTCGACGGCGGCCATGGCCCCGCCCATCTCCTGGATCCGGTCGATCTCCGCGAGCGCCTCGGCGACCAGGGCCTCCACCTTGGCCTCGACGACATGCGACCCGGCGAACAGGTCCTCGTACTCGAGGAGGTCGCTCTCGTGCGCGAGCACCTGCTGAATACGCAGCGACCACTGCTGGTCCCAGGGCCGGGGCAGCCCCAACGCCTCGTTCCAGGCCGGAAGTTGCACGGCCCGCGCGCGAGCGTCCTTGGACAGCGTCACGGCCAGCATCTCAAGGACGATCCGCTGGACGTTGTTCTCCGGCTGAGCCTCGGTCAGACCAAGGGAGTTGACCTGCACGCCGTACCGGAAGCGCCGCTGCTTGGGGTTCTCGATCCCGTACCGCTCAAGCGTGATCTTCTCCCAGATGCGGGTGAAGGCCCGCATCTTGCACATCTCCTCGACGAACCGGACCCCGGCGTTCACGAAGAACGAGATCCGCGCGACCACATCCCCCATACGTTCCTGGGGGACCTGTCCGGAGTCACGCACCGCGTCGAGCACGGCGATGGCCGTGGACATGGCGTACGCGATCTCCTGTACCGGAGTGGCACCGGCTTCCTGCAGGTGGTAGCTGCAGATGTTGATCGGGTTCCACTTCGGGATGTGGTTGACCGTGTACGCGATCATGTCGGTGGTCAGCCGCAGCGAGGGTCCCGGCGGGAACACATGCGTGCCCCGCGACAGGTACTCCTTGACGATGTCGTTCTGCGTGGTCCCCTGAAGCTTCGCGACATCCGCGCCCTGCTCCTCGGCAACCACCTGGTAGAGCGCGAGCAGCCACATAGCGGTGGCATTGATCGTCATGGACGTATTCATCTGCTCCAGCGGAATGTCCTGGAACAGCCGCCGCATATCACCGAGATGCGAGACCGGGACCCCGACCCGGCCCACCTCGCCGCGGGCGAGGATGTGGTCGGGGTCGTACCCGGTCTGCGTCGGCAGGTCGAACGCGACCGACAGGCCGGTCTGGCCCTTGGCGAGATTGCGCCGGTAGAGCTCGTTGGACGCCTCCGCCGTGGAGTGCCCAGCGTAGGTGCGCATGAGCCACGGCCGGTCCTTCTGACGCTCAGTCATATACGTGACCTCTGACCCTCGTACGTCTGGCGGACGTCTCAGACGTTCCGGAACCGGTTGATGGCGTCGACGTGCTGAGCGCGCTTCTCCTCGTCGCGCACCCCCAGGCCCTCCTGCGGGGCGAGCGCGAGCACGCCGACCTTGCCCTGGTGGAGGTTGCGGTGCACGTCGTACGCGGCCTGCCCGGTCTCTTCGAGCGAGTACACCTTCGACAGGGTGGGGTGGATCTTCCCCTTGGCGATGAGCCGGTTGGCCTCCCACGCCTCGCGGTAGTTGGCGAAGTGCGAGCCAATGATCCGCTTCAGCGACATCCACAGGTAGCGGTTGTCGTACTCGTGGTGGTAGCCGGAGGTGGAGGCGCAGGTGACGATGGTGCCGCCCTTGCGTGTGACGTACACGGAGGCGCCGAAGGTCTCGCGCCCGGGGTGCTCGAAGACGATGTCGACGTCCTCACCGCCGGTGAGCTCGCGGATCCGCTTCCCGAACCGCTTCCACTCGCGCGGGTCCTGGTTGTTCTCGTCCTTCCAGAACTTGTAGCCCTCGGCGTTGCGGTCGATGATCGCCTCGGCGCCCATCTTCCGGCAGATCTCGGCCTTCTGGTCGCTGGAGACGACGCAGATGGGGGTGGCCCCACCGGCGAGCGCGAACTGTGTGGCGTAGCTGCCGAGCCCGCCGGAGGCGCCCCAGATAAGAACGTTGTCGCCCTGCTTCATCCCCGCGCCGTTCCGCGAGACGAGCTGGCGGTAAGCGGTGGAGTTGACGAGCCCGGGGGCGGCGGCCTCTTCCCAGCTCAGGTGGTCGGGCTTGGGCATGAGCTGGTTGCTCTTGACGAGCGCGACCTCGGCGAGCCCGCCGAAGTTGGTCTCGAAGCCCCAGATGCGCTGCTCGGGGTCGAGCATCGTGTCGTTGTGCCCGTCGGACGACTCCAGCTCGACGGAGAGGCAGTGCGCGACGACCTCGTCACCCGGGTTCCAGGCGTTCACGCCCGGACCGGTGCGCAGCACGACGCCCGCGAGGTCGGAGCCGATGACGTGGTACGGCAGGTCGTGCCGCTTGGTGAGCTCGGAGAGGCGGCCGTAGCGCTCCAGGAAGCCGAAGGTCGACAGCGGCTCGAAGATGCTCGTCCAAACGGAGTTGTAGTTCACCGAGCTGGCCATGACGGCCACCAGGGCCTCGCCCGGGCCGAGTTCGGGCACCGGCACATCGTCCAGGTGGATCGACTTGCGCGGGTCCTTCTCGCGGGTCTCGAGCCCCTGGAACATCTCCGTCTCGTCCTTGTGCACGGTGATCGCGCGGTACGAGTCGGGCAGGGGGAGTGCGGCGAAGTCGGCGGACGTGGTGTCCGGGGACTGAATCGCGTCCAGGATTTCCTTCACGGTTGCCTCCGGCGAAGCGCGTAGTGAGGGCTACGCGACTTGAGGGTGCGTACTGCTGAGGGTTGCTGCTGTGGAGGTGCCGTCGGTTCGGCGGGTGGTTCTAGAGGTGCGGCAGCGCTTGGTGTGGCGCGGGAGGTTGCCTGTGACGCAGGCGTCCGGGCGGGGCGATCCCCGGCGTGGGGGATGGCTGGGACAGCCGACGTACGGAGGATCTCTGCACGCCGGCCGCCCGGACTGAGACTCAAGGTATGGCACGGCGTGCCAGGCCGCAAGACACTGGGTGCCAACAAATTCTCTCAGTTGTCACCGGGCGGGTTCAGATGAGCGATGATCGATCATTGCAGGTCAGGGGGGGTGCGTCGCGCTGAACGCGCTCGTCCTCAAACGCCGGACGGGCTACCTATAGCCCCCCGGCGTTTGAGGAGCGGGGGTCCGGGGGCAGCGCCCCCGAAGCCGCTGCAAGCTTTCGGGAAGGGGCGGGGTGGGTTCTAAGAACGCTCTCGCAGTGCGGACTCGATCGTGGCCATGACCTCGTTCAGCGGAGCGTCCGTGCGGGCCACGGTCACCAGGACCTCGCCCTGCGCCGCGACAGCGGCAGACGCGGGCTTCGGGGCGGAACGGCCCGCCCCGATCCCCGTACCGAAGGTCTTGCGGACGATCGCGAAGGCGCGGTCCAGCTGGGCCTCCACGTCGCCCTGGCCGCCTGCCCGGAGCCAGCGGCGGAGTACGTGGTTATGGGCCGTGACCACCGCCGAGGCCGCGACCTCCGCGAGGAGCGGGTCGTCGTTGCCGTCGCGGTGGTCGTGCTCGTCGAAGTGGCCCAGCAAGTAGCGTGTGAAGAGGCGTTCGTAGCGGGCCACCGAGGCGATCTCGCGCTCCCGGAGCGTGGGCACCTCGCGCGTGAGGCGGTAGCGCTCCACCGACACCGTCGGTGACGCCGCGTACATCTTCATGACTTCCTTGATGCCGCGGCACACCGTGTCCAGCGGGTGCTCGTGCGGGGGCGCCGCGTTCAGGACCGCCTCCGCGCGGACCAGGGTGTCGTCGTGGTCCGGGAAGATCGCCTCTTCCTTGGAGCGGAAGTGCCGGAAGAAGGTGCGCCGGGCCACCCCGGCCGCCGCCGCGATCTCGTCGACGGTGGTCGCCTCGTACCCCTTGGTGGCGAAGAGTTCCATCGCCGCGGCCGCCAGCTCCCGGCGCATTTTGAGGCGCTGCGCCGCGGCGCGGCTGCCCGCGGGGGTCTCCGTGGCTTCGGGCGCGACGGGCGTACGAGGGGACTTGGCGGCCTTGGACATGGACCGAACGTACTGCATGGTGGCGCCATGCTGCGCCTCAGGGACGGTACTGCCCGGTGGCCCGCCCGGGGGTCCGAGCAGCCCGCCCCAGTCGGCGCCCCGCTCAGCGTCCGGCATATTCGCGGAAACCACGCCCCGTCTTGCGGCCCAGGCAGCCGGCCGCGACCAGGTGCTCGAGCAGCGGCGCCGGGGCCAGGCCCGGGTCGCGGAACTCGCGGTGCAGAACCTGCTCGATGGCGAGCGAGACGTCCAGGCCGACGACGTCGAGGAGCTCGAAGGGGCCCATCGGGTAGCCGCCGCCCAGCTTCATCGCGGTGTCGATGTCGTCGAGCGTCGCGTAGTGCTCCTGGACCATCTTCACCGCGTTGTTCAGGTACGGGAACAGGAGCGCGTTCACGATGAAGCCCGCTCGGTCGCCGCAGTCCACCGCGTGCTTGCGGATCTTGGTGCAGACCGCGCGGACCGTGGCGTGCACATCGTCCGCGGTGAGCACGGTGCGGACCACCTCGACCAGCTTCATCGCCGGGGCCGGGTTGAAGAAGTGCATGCCGATCACGTCCTGCGGGCGCGAGGTGGCGCGGGCGCAGGCGACGACGGGCAGCGAGGACGTGGTGGTGGCCAGGATCGCGCCCGGCTTGCAGACCTTGTCCAGGGTCGCGAACAGCTGTTGCTTGATCTCCAGGTCTTCCGCGACCGCCTCCACCGCGAGGTCGACCTCCGCGAAGGCGTCGAGCGAGTCCGCCGCGGTGATCAGGCCCAGGGCCGTGTCCCTCGCCTCCGCGGTCATCCGGCCCTTGTCGACGGAGCGCGAAAGCGACTTGGCGATACGGGACTTGGCCTTGTCCGCCTTCTCCTGGCTGCGGGCCGCCAGGACCACCGCGTACCCGGCCTTCGCGAAGACCTCCGCGATGCCCGAGGCCATCGTGCCCGAACCCGCGACGCCGACCGACGAGACCGGGCGGCCCTGGTCCGCCGCCGCGTCCGCGAGCGGGGTCTTGGCGTCGCGCACCACCGTGGCGCTGCCCGGCTGTGCGTACGTGTAGAAGCCGCGGCCCGCCTTGCGGCCGGTCAGTCCGGCCTCGCTGAGCTGCTTGAGGATCGGCGCCGGGGCGTGCAGGCGGTCGCGCGAGGCCGCGTACATCGCGTCAAGGACGGTGCGCGCGGTGTCGATGCCGATCAGGTCGAGCAGCGCGAGCGGGCCCATCGGCAGCCCGCAGCCGAGCCGCATCGCGGCGTCGATGTCCTCGCGGGACGCGTAGTTGGCCTCGTACATCGCGGCGGCCTGGTTGAGGTAGCCGAAGAGCAGCCCGTCCGCGACGAACCCGGGCCGGTCGCCGACCGAGACCGGCTCCTTGCCCAGGTCGAGGGCGAGCCCGGTCACGGCCTCGACGGCGGCCGGGTCGGTGAGCACCGAGGAGACCACCTCGACCAGCTTCATCGCCGGGGCCGGGTTGAAGAAGTGCAGCCCGAGGACGCGCTCGGGCTTGGCCGAGTCGGCGGCGAGCCGGGTCACGGAGAGGGCGTTGGTGCCGGTCGCGATGATGGTGTCCGGCCGCACGACGGCGTCGAGTTCGCGGATCACCTGGTGCTTGATCTCGTACGACTCGGGGACCACCTCGATCACCAGGTCGGCCTCGGCGGCGGCTTGGAGGTCGGTGAAGGTGCGGAACCGGGTGAGCGCGTCGCGGCGCTCCTGCTCGGTGAGGCGCTCGCGCTCCACGGCGCGCGCCGTGGAAGCCTCGACGGCGGTCACGGCCTGGGCGGCCGCGGCCTCACTGATGTCGATGCCGACGACCTCGCGGCCGGCGCGGCTGAGGATCTCGGCGATTCCGGTACCCATGGTGCCGAGTCCGATCACGGCCACGGTGTGCAGAGAAGGACGGTCCATCGCGGACTCTCCAGGAGGGTGTGAGTGACGACTGGGAGGGTGCACGGCACGAGGTCCTGTCGTCAGACTCGCGTCGCGCGGCAGGCGGGAGTCTGACGACAGGGCCTAGGCCTAGGCCGGGCCCGGCGCGGTAAGGGCTGCCGGGCGGCGGACGGCGAAATGCGGCCATACGACCGGGAGTTGAGTGGCGTGGCCACCGGGGCCGCAGTAAGGCGTGCGGATCCCGGTGAGAGGCGCGGGCCCTGTCCCGGGGCCGCGTCGTACGCGTGGTGCACAGCACCGAACCGACTGACTCCCTCGACGGCTGCGTCACCAGGCCGTCGAGAGTGGGTGCGGGTGTGGTGGCCCGCTCGTCTGAGCTTAACTGCCCAGTAACGAGCGCGCCAGACTTCGGGAGTACCCGAATCCTGTGACCTGGATCGCGGGTCAAAGCGGGCGTTGTGCGCACTAAAGTTGTCGTTATGAACGAAGAGTTGCGGCCGGTGACGGAACGCTTACGGCGGGAGGCCGTCGCGGGAGGAGCCTCGGCGGCGTACGAAAAGCTCCTCGCGACCGACGATCCCGATGCCCTCGCCCGGGTCCTCGTCGAGCCCGCACAGCCTTTGTGGGCCCGCGAGTTGGCCGCGTTCCGGCTCGGCCGCGCCGGTGACCGGAGGGCCTTCGAGTCGCTTGTGCTGCTGCTCAACCACCGCGATCCGGAGCGCTGTGCCGCCGCCGCGCACGCCCTGGCCCGGCTCCGCGATCCGCGCACGGCGCGTGCCGCGGCCGCCCTCGCCACGAATGAACTCCGGGTCGCCTACGCCCTGCACCCGGTCCGGCTGCTCACTTCGCTGCGGGCGCCCGAGTCGGTGCCCGCACTGATCACGACCCTGGAGCGACGGTTGCGGTCCCCCCGTGACCCGTACTGGAAGGTGGCCCTCGCCTGCGTGGAGGGCCTGGGCGCCTTGGGCGATCCGCGCGCGGTATCGGTCCTCACCGCCGCCCAGGCGCACCCGCGGCTCGCGGCGGCGGCCGCGGGGGCGCTGGGGCGGGTGGAGCGGAGCTGAGTACCACCAGCCCGTCCGGCGTTTGAGGACGAGCGTGTTCAGCGCGATCACGGGGGCCTGGGGGGGGAAGCCCTCAGTTTCGGGAAGGGGCGGGGTGGGGGAGAAGACGCCGGACGGGCGTGACCGTTGCCCCGCCCGCCCGGCATTCGACCCGTTACGGCGTCACGGCCGGAAGCCCAACAGTCCATGCAAGGTGGATCCGCTGCCCGAAGCGGTCGGGGAAGCCGCGGACTTCTCCGGCTTGGGGTCCGCCTGTGCCGGACACGTCGCGTCGGCCTCGCCGTGGCCGCGCGGTACCTCGCCGTTCGTGAGGTACGTCGCCAAGTGCTCGTCCAGGCAGGCGTTTCCGCTCAGCGTGACGCCGTGGTTGCCGCCGCCCTCCTCGACCACGAGGCTCGAGCCGTGCAGCTTGTGGTGGACGGTGACCGCACCCTCGTACGGGGTCGCCCCGTCCTCCGTGGCCTGGAAGATCAGCACCGGCGGCAGCTCGGCGTTGGACACGTCCGGCGGGGTGAGCGAACCGGTGGGCCAGAACGCGCACGGTGCGTTGTACCAGGCGTTGTTCCAGGTCAGGAAGGGTGCCTTGGCGTGCGCCAGCCAGTTGTCCTGCCGCCATTGGTTCCAGTCGCGCGGCCACGGCGCGTCCCGGCACTCCACCGCGGTGTAGATCGAATAGCCGTTGTCACCGGCCGCGTCGACCGCCGCGAACTTCTCGTACGCCTGCACCAGCGGACCGGAGTCCTTGTCGTTGGCGTACGCCGCGAATGCCGCGGCCAGCTCCGGCCAGTAGCCGTTGAAGTAGCCACCGGGCAGGAACGTGTCCTCCAGCTCGCCCGCGCCGACCTTCTTGCCCGCGGGCTCCTCGGTCACGGTCGCGCGCATCGCGTACCACTTGGCCTCGACCGCGGCCGGGTCGGTGCCCAGCTTGTACGTCTTGTCATGCTTCGCCACCCAGGCCGCGAACGCCTCGTGGCGGGCCTCGAAGGCGTAGTCCTGGTTGAGGTTGTCGTCGTACCAGACGCCGGTCGGGTCGACGACCGAGTCAAGGACGGCCCGGCGGACCCGGTCGGGGTGCAGCTTGGCGTAGACGGCGCCGAGGTAGGTGCCGTACGAGTAGCCGAAGTAATTGATCTGCTCGGCGCCGAGGGCGGTCCGGATGACGTCCATGTCCTCGGCGGCGCTGACCGTGTCGATGTGGTCGAGCAGCTTGCCGTACTTCTTGCCGCAGGCGTCGGCGAACGCCTTGGCGCGCTTGAGCTGGGCCTTCTCGACGGACGGGCGGTCCGGTACGGAGGCGGGACGCACCGGGTCGAAGTGGCCGGGCCTGCAGTCGAGCGCGGGCTCGCTGGCGCCGACCCCGCGCGGGTCGAAGCCGATCACGTCGTACTGCGCGGCCACCTTCTCGGGCAGCGAGCCCGCCACGAAGCCGGCCAGGCCGAGCCCGCTGCCACCGGGCCCACCGGGGTTGACCAGGAGCGGTCCCTGGTACGTCTTGGCCGTGTGCGGCACCCGGGACAGGGCGATGGTGATCTTCTTGCCGTCCGGCTCGGCGTGGTCGAGCGGGACCTTCACGGACGAGCACTGCAGGGTCGGATAGTCCTCGGTGGCGCAGTCGGTCCACTTCAGGGTCGTGCGCGCCGACGGGGCTCTGGCGGTGGTGCCGGATGCGGGGTCGGCCGCCGACGGCACGGCCGTGACCAGGCCCCCCACTGCCGCGGCGGCGGCGAACAGCGCGACCGTACGTTTTCTCAGCCTTCTCATCTGACCTCCCGGGACGGGGGGTTCGGACTGTGCACACCACAGCCCCCCGCGGCATGGTCCCGGAAAATGGATCACGACATGCGCGTTACGCCGGAACTCGAAGCTTGCTCAGGCCCGGCTGCGGCGGGACCCCGTCCCAGGGGTGGTCAGAGAAGGGTGAGTTGGGTGGCCTCGGGGGCGGGGGAGCCGACCGGCTCGGGCGCCTCGGTCAGCTCGGCCGGGCGGGGCCGGATGCGCCGGGCGGCGCCCGAGTGCGTCGGCCCGATGCCGAACTCCTCGGCCAGCTCGTGCACTTGGCGCGTGATCCGGCGCTGGTACCACTTGGGGGCGTACGCCCCGGCCGCGTACAACCGCTCGTAACGCCGTACGAGATGAGGGTGGTGTGCGGCCAGCCAGCTCATGAACCACTCGCGCGCGCCCGGCCGCAGATGGAGCACGAGCGGCGTGACAGAAGTGGCGCCCGATGCCGCGATCGCCCTTACGGTGGCGCGCAGCTGGTCGGCCGAATCCCCGAGGAAGGGGATCACCGGGGCCATGAGGACCCCGCAGCCGATGCCGTGGTCGGTCAGGGTGCGGACGACATCCAGGCGCCGCTCGGGCGCGGGCGTGCCCGGCTCCACCGTGCGCCACAACGCGTGGTCGGTGAAGCCGACCGAGACGGAGATGCCGACATCGGTGACGTCCGCGGCCTGCCGAAGGAGGTCCAGGTCGCGCAGGATCAGGGTGCCCTTGGTGAGGATCGAGAACGGGTTCGCGTGGTCCCGCAGCGCCTCGATGATGCCCGGCATCAACCGATAGCGGCCCTCGGCCCTCTGGTAACAATCGACGTTCGTGCCCATCGCGATGTGCTCGCCGTGCCAGCCACGGCCCGCGAGCCGGTTGCGCAGCAGCTCCGGGGCGTTGACCTTCACCACGATCTGCGAGTCGAAGCCCAGCCCGGTGTCCAGATCGAGATAGCTGTGCGTCTTGCGCGCGAAGCAATACACGCACGCGTGCGTGCAGCCCCGGTACGGGTTCACGGTCCACTCGAAGGGCATACGGGAGGCGCCGGGCACCCGGTTCACGATCGACCGGGCCCGGACCTCGTGGAAGGTGATGCCGCGGAACTCGGGGCTGTCGAAGGTCCGGGTGGTCACCGCGTCCGCGCCGAAGAGCGCGGCGGCGTCGTTGGCGTCGGTCGTCAGTCTGTCCCAGCGCATGGCGCCTCCTCGGTAGCACTGCCGCACACAATAGAACATGTGTTCCCATGATCGTGCGAGCTGACCGCACCCCTGTCCGGAGGGCTTCGTTCCGGGGGTCACAATGGGGCGGCACGCAGCAAGCACACAGTGGAGGAAGTGCCATGGCACAGGTCGAGGCCGTGACCGAACGGACGATCGCGGCGGAGCCGGACGATGTGTTCGACGCGATCGCCGACTACAAGAGCGTCCGCCCCAAGATCCTGACCGCGCACTTCAGCGAGTACGAGGTGCGCGAGGGCGGTGACGGCGAGGGCACCCTCGTCCACTGGAAGCTTCAGGCCACCAGCAAGCGGGTGCGCGACTGCCTCCTCGAGGTCACCGAGCCGACCGACGGGCAGCTCGTCGAGAAGGACCGCAACTCCTCGATGGTGACCACCTGGACCGTCACCCCGGCGGGTGAAGGCCGGGCACGCGTGGTTGTCTCGACCGTGTGGAACGGGGCGGGCGGCATCGGCGGCTTCTTCGAGAAGACCTTCGCACCGAAGGGCCTCGGCCGGATCTACGACGAGGTCCTCGGGAAGCTCGCCACAGAGGTGGAGTAACGGCGGCGGGAACCGGAGCAACGCCCGGCCGGGCGTCGCTGGTTCGGGTGGTTTCCCGCACCGGGCCCCGTACCGGCCCCGGAACGGACACTCGCCGCCGCGGCGATCAAACCCCCTGATCCGCGCGCTGAGTTGACCCGCCCCGACGGCCAACACCCCACTCACGTACCGCCTTTGAGGCGATCTGATCGGTTCCTTCTCGCTTGCTCGCGTTAGCGCGCGATGCGAGAAATGTGCCGCGCAGAAGCGATTGAGGGGAGCGGTACGTGGGTGGGACGACGCTGGTGAAGGACGGGCGGCCCGGCTCGGCCACCCCCGCCGCACAACCGGCGGAACCCCCCGTTCCACCGCCACCGCCCGGACCGC
This sequence comes from Streptomyces sp. NPDC002851, assembly GCF_053591935.1. NCBI lineage: Bacteria > Bacillati > Actinomycetota > Actinomycetes > Kitasatosporales > Streptomycetaceae > Streptomyces > Streptomyces sp. NPDC002851. The sequence goes on from NZ_JBSFUT010000016.1 coordinate 167,739, forward strand.
GCACACCGGACACGGACTCATGATCGGCGTCCAGGCGATCATCGCGGACCTCGTGCCACCCCGCCGACGTGGCCGCTACATGGGCGTGATCGGCGCCGGGTACGGACTTGCCTCCGTGGCGGGCCCGCTGCTCGGCGGCTTCTTCACCGACCACGCATCCTGGCGCTGGTGCTTCTACATCAACGTGCTCTTCGGCCTCGTCACCCTCGCCCTCATCGCCGTCGTCCTGAAACTGCCCAAGCCCACCGCACGCGCCCGCTTCGACATCCTCGGCGCCCTGCTGCCCGGACGGCACGCCGGTCCGGGACGCCGCGGTGACGCTCACGGACGTACGCGGCGAGGTCGTCGCCACCACGCGCAGCGGCCGCGAAGGGGGCCATGTCATCACGGAGTTGGTGGCCGGCGAGTGCACCCTGGCCGCCAGCGCCCCCGCCTTCCGGCCCGCCGCCGCCCCGGTCAGCGTGCAGGCATCCCGCGAGACCCGGCAGGACATCGAACTCGCGGGCGGCGCGGTGCTGCGCGGCACGGTGCGCGCGGGCGGCGGGGCCCGGTGGAGGACGCCCGGGTCACGCTGCTCGACGCGGCGGGCAACGTGGTGGACACGCTCACGACGGGCCCGGACGGCACGTTCCGCTTCGTCGACCTGTCGTCCGGCGAGTACACGGTGATCGCCGCGGGGTACCCACCGGTGGCCACGGTGCTTCAGGTGGCGGGGGGCGGGCGTACGGAGCGGGACGTGCAGTTGGGACACGAGGACTAGCAAAGGCAGCCCGTCCGGCGTTTGAGGACGAGGCCTTTCAGGTCGAAGCGGGGGGTCCGGGGGCGCAGCCCCCAAGTGCGGCAACCCGGCCAACGGCACGGATACATGATCCGGAGGAATTACCGGATTGGGGCCCACGGCAACTTGTTCCAGTCGTACCGTGGTGGTGGCGTTGCAGATCTTCGTGGCGCCACGGGAAGGAGCCCAGAACCATGGAGCGAGCCACTCCGGGTGGCCCGGTGCGGGACCAAGCCGTGACCGGCCGCATTCCCCTGGCCGTGGTCATCGTGGACGGCGCGGGCCTCGTCTCGCACTGGAGCAGCGGGGCCCGGCGCCTGTTCGGTGCCTCGAAGGAGGAGGCGATCGGCCGGCCCGCCCTCGATCTGCTTCCGGTTTCGGGCGCGTTGCCCAAGGACCCGGTTCAATACGGCGGCCGCTACGACGACTTGGGCCCCGACCTGGAGGAGTCACTCGGCGGCCGTACTTCGTACCCGGCCGCGGGCCGTGCCCGGCTCGCCGACCCGACCCCGGGGCGGGACCGCGTGGACGTGCTGTGGTGGGCGTACCCGCTGGTGGGCCCGGGCCCCGAGCGGCTGCTCGTACTCGCCGCGGACGCCGCCCGCCTGCAGCGGGACTCCGCGGAGGCGGGCGCGGTCGAGGAGGACGCCATCGAGCGGATCGCGCCCGGCTTCGCCCTGCACACCGTGTTCTCGGAGTTTCCCGGCTCCGACGAGCTCGCCCGCCGACTCCCCGAGATCCTGCCCAGCATGAGCGTCGGCGAGGGCCTCCGGATCGCCTCGCAGGTGCTCGAACTCGGCTATCCCGTCCTGGAGTTCAGCCAGAGCGAGCGCATTCCGGTGACGCCGGACTGGGGCGTTCCGCGACGCGCCGAGCGCAAGGCACGGCGGCAGCGCGCGGCTGAGGCGGCCGCGGCCGGGCTCCCGGCCACCGACGAGTTGCGCCCCGAGGACACCGCGGCGGACCTGGAGTACGCGGCGGTGCGTGAGCGCCTGGAGTTCCTCAACGAGGTCAGCGGCCGGATCGGCACCTCGCTCGACCTGGCGCGGACCATCGTCGAGGTCAGCAAGGCCGTCGTGCCCCGCTTCACCGATGTGGCGGGCACCTACCTGCGCGAACAGGTCGTCGCGGGCGAGGGTTTCCCCGAAGGCACCCCGGACGCCACCACGTTGTGGCACCGCGTGGCGGTCGAGCACACCGACGAACCCGGCCGCTGGGACGATGTCGTACCGGTCGGCGAGTCCATGCCGTTCCCGGTGCACACGCCGTTCTTCCAGTGCATGACCACCGGACAGCCGGTGCTCGTGCCGCGGATCAGCGAGGAGATGGGCACCCGGATCGCCGCGCAGTTCGAGAAGCGCGACATCCGGCCACTGATCAACAACCGCTCCATGCTCGTCGTACCGCTCAAGGCGCGGAACGTCGTCCTCGGCTTCATGATCCTGCTCCGCCACCCGGAGCGCGTCGAGTTCAACGACATGGACCGGGTCACCGGCGCCGAACTCGCCGCCCGCGCCGGGCTCGTGCTCGACAACGCGCGCATGTACACGTACCAGGAGAACGTCGCCGAGACTCTCCAGGACAGCATGCTGCCGCACATCGCGCCCCGGATGTCCGGCTGCGACATCGCCACCCGCTATCTGCCGGGCACCCTGCTCGGCCGGGTCGGCGGCGACTGGTTCGACTCCGTCAAACTGCCCGGCTCGCGCACCGCGCTCGTCGTGGGCGACGTCATGGGCCACGGTCTCAACTCGGCAGCGATGATGGGCCAGTTGCGCACCGCCGTACAGACCATGGCGGCCCTGGACCTGCCGCCCGCGCAGCTGCTCCGCAACCTCGACGACCTGGCGCAGCGGCTGGGCGAGCAGTACCTGGCGACCTGCCTGTACGCGGTCTACGACCCGATCGCGGGCGAACTCACCCTCGCCAACGCGGGCCACATCCCGCCCGTGGTCGTACGCGCCGAGGACGGCCGCAGCGAGCTCCTCGACCTGCCGACGGGCGCCCCGATAGGCGTCGGTGGCGTGCCGTTCGAGGCCATCCGCGTCCCGGTCGCGCCCGGCGACCGTCTGGTGATGTGTACGGACGGCCTGGTCGAGGTGCGCGGCGAGGACATCGGCGTCGGCCTGGCCACGCTCTGCGAGTCGGCCGCGCACCCGGCCGCCGCGATGGACGACGCCTGCGACGAGATCATCCGCGCCCTCAACACGCGCGGCGGCCGCAAGGACGACGTGGCGCTGCTCATGGCCCGCCTGAACGGCATTCCCGGCGATGCCGTGGTGAGCTGGCGGCTCGCCCTGGACCCGCGCGAGGTCGCCCGTGCCCGCCGCCTGGTGCGCGCCAAGCTGCTCGGCTGGGGCCTCGAAAAGCTCGTGGACACCGCGGAGTTGCTGGTCAGCGAGCTGGTCACGAATGCCCTTCGGCACTCCCACAGTCGGCAGGTGGAACTCCGCCTGGTCCGCTCCGACGTACTGCTCTTCGAGGTGGAGGACGACGACCACACTCTGCCCACACTGCGCAGCGCCGGTCCTGAGGACGGGGCCGGGCGCGGCCTGCGCGTGGTGAGCTCCCTGTCGAGGGAGTGGGGCGCGAGCCGGACGGGAGTGGGGAAGTCGGTGTGGTGCGAGATGACGCTGCCACGCCAGGTGCGGCCAGGCAGGTGAGGAACCCGGATTCGAGGGGGGGCGCTCGTGGATCGAACGATCAGTGAAGGAATGCGCGGGTCGCTTGTCCGCGCTCCCCGCTGGCGGTAGACCGTCCCTACGAGATCTTGCGATGGTCCGTGTCGCGGTACCTGGGGAGCTGGTCATGAGCGCTACGAAGCACAGGGAAGCCTGGGAGGGCTTCTGGGAGCACGCACCGGAGGAAGCGGGAGCGGTCCTCTGGGATGCGGAGCCCCAGCGGGTCGCGGGGCGCCATCTGCCCCTGTTCAGGGAGTACTTCGACGCCGCCCTGCCGGTTGCCGATCTGGGCTGCGGCAACGGCACCCAGACGCGCTATCTGGCCACTCAGTACCAGCGGGTGTACGGCGCCGACCTGGCGGCCGCGGCCGTGGGGCGCGCCCACGCGTCCGACCCGGCGGGCCTGGCGAGCTACCGGCAGCTGGACGCGACGGAGCCCGGCGCGGTCGGGCAATTGCACGCCGAGCTCGGCGACGTCAACGTCTATATGCGCGGCGTCCTGCACCAGAGCCTCCCCGAGGACCGGCAGCCGCTGGTCAACGGCATCGCCACGCTCGTGGGGGAGCGTGGGCGGGCCTTCGCCGTGGAGCTGTCCGAGCAGGCTGGGCAGGTCCTCGCGGGTCTGTTGCGGTCGGGGCAGCCGCCGGTATCGCTCCGGCTTGTCATGGAGTACGGCATCGCCCCTGCCGACGTGGCCGACCAGGCAGTGCCGGAGATGTTCCGGGAGGCCGGGCTTTCCGTGCTCGCGTCCGGTCAACTGCCGCTCGCCACCACGGAGGTCGCGGCCGACGGCGCGCCGATCGAGCTGCCCTCGCGCTGGCTTGTGGTGGGCCGCGCAGACTGAGACAAGGGTGCTGCGGGGGCCGTTGGGCCGGATGGGGCGGTGCCAATGGTCTGGGCCAGTGAGAGTTATCCACAGGCCTGGCCGGGGGGTTCGACGACTTGTACGGTTTCGTTGCATGAAGATCCTCATCAGCGCCGATATGGAGGGCGCCACCGGCGTGACCTGGCCCGCCGACGTGCTGCCCGGGACACCCCAGTGGGAGCGCTGCCGCGCACTGTTCACCTCCGATGTGAACGCCGCCGTGCTCGGCTTCCTCGACGGCGGCGCCGATGAGGTGCTGATCAACGAGGCGCACTGGACCATGCGCAATCTGCTCCTTGAGCAACTGGACGAGCGGGCCCAGATGCTCACCGGACGGCACAAGGCGCTGAGCATGGTCGAGGGCGTGCAGTACGAGGGCGGGCGCGCGGTCGACGGCATCGCCTTCGTCGGCTACCACACCGGGGCCGGTACGGAGGGCGTCCTGGCCCACACCTACCTCGCGAACTCGATCACGGGGGTGTGGGTGAACGGCGTGCGGGCCAGCGAGGGCCTGCTCAACTCCCATGTGGTGGCCGAGTTCGGGGTGCCCGTCGTGCTCGTCACCGGCGACGACCTGACCTGCGAGGACGCCCAGGGGTACGCGCCGGACGCACGGAAGGTCGCGGTCAAGGACCACGTCTCGCGGTACGCGGCGGTGTGCCGGACCCCCGCCCGTACCGCCGCCGAGATCCGCTCCGCGGCCAAGGAGGCGGCCGGGCTCGCGCGACGCCACGAGCCGGTGCGGGGCGGCCCGTTCACCGTGGCCCTCGAATTCGACGCCGAGCACCTGGCCCTGGCGGCCACCGTGGTCCCCGGCGTCGAGCGGGACGGCGAGCGCAGAGTGGCGTATACCAGCGGCACGATGTACGAGGGCATCCGCACGTTCAAAGCGGTCACGACGGTCGTCTCGGCGGCGGTGGAGGAGCAGTATGGCTGACACAGCAGGCCGGGCCGCCGTCGACCAGGGCGCGCTCGACGAAGTGGTGCGCTTCACCTCCGAATTGATCCGGATCGACACCACCAACCGCGGCGGCGGCGACTGCCGGGAGCGGCCCGCCGCGGAGTACGCGGCGGAGCGGCTCGCCGACACCGGACTCGAACCCGTGCTTCTGGAGCGCACCGAGGGCCGCACCAATGTGGTGGCCCGTATCGAGGGCACCGAACGCACGGCCGACGCCCTCCTGGTGCACGGGCATCTGGACGTGGTGCCCGCAGAGGCCGCGGACTGGCAGGTCGACCCGTTCTCGGGCGAGGTGCGCGAGGGCGTCGTGTGGGGGCGCGGCGCCGTCGACATGAAGAACATGGACGCGATGATCCTGGCCGTCGTCCGCGCCTGGGCGCGCGCGGGGGTCCGGCCCCGCCGGGACCTGGTGATCGCGTTCACGGCGGACGAGGAGGCCAGCGCGATCGACGGCTCCGGCTTCCTCGCCGACCACCACGCCGGTCTCTTCGAGGGCTGTACGGAAGGCATCAGCGAGTCCGGAGCCTTCACGTTCCACGCCGCCCCCGGCCTGACCGTCTACCCGATCGCCGCGGGGGAGCGGGGCACCGGCTGGCTCAAGCTGACCGCACGCGGCCGCGCCGGGCACGGCTCCAAGGTGAACCGGTCCAACGCCGTGACCGCGCTGGGCGCGGCCATCGCCCGGATCGGGGCGTACGTCTGGCCGGTGCGGCTGACCCCGACGGTGCGCGCGGCGCTCGCCGAACTCGCCGCGCTGCACGGCGTGGAGACCGACACCACCGACAGGGACCTGGACGTGGACGAGCTGCTCGGCAAGCTGGGCCGGGCCGCGTCCCTGGTCGAACCCACCGTGCGGAACAGCACCAACCCGACGATGCTGCAGGCCGGTTACAAGATCAACGTGATCCCGGGCGAGGCCACCGCCTACGTCGACGGGCGCTTTCTGCCGGGCGCCGAGGACGAGTTCCGGGCCACCCTGGACCAGCTGACCGGGCCGGACGTGGACTGGGAGTTCCACCACCGCGAGGTGGCCCTCCAGGCGCCGGTGGACTCGCCGACGTACGCGAAGATGCGGGCCGCCGTCGAGGAGTTCGCGCCCGAGGGCCATGTCGTGCCCTACTGCATGTCGGGCGGCACGGACGCGAAGCAGTTCTCCCGGCTCGGCATCACGGGGTACGGCTTCTCGCCGCTGAAGCTGCCCGAGGGCTTCGACTATCAGGCGATGTTCCACGGGGTGGACGAGCGGGTGCCCGTGGAGGCCCTGCACTTCGGGGTCCGGGTCCTTGACCGATTTTTGCGAACGGCCTAGGGGGGACGGGGGAAGACCATGATGCGCACGCTGCCGTACGGCGCTTGGGCGTCGCCGATCGACGCGGCGCTCGCCGCCACGCACGACGGGCGGCCCGAGTACGTCGGGTTCGTGGGGGACGAGGTCTGGTGGACCGAGCCACGGCCCACCGAGGGCGGCCGCCGGGCCCTGGTGCGGCGCCGGGCCGACGGCCCGGAGGAGACCGTGCTTCCGGCCCCGTGGAACGTACGCAGCAGGGTCATCGAGTACGGCGGCGTGCCCTGGGCCGGCACCTGGCACAGGAACGGCCCGCTGATCGTCTTCGTCGACTTCGCCGACCAGCGGCTCTACGCATACGAGCCGGACGCGCCCGGCACCGCGCCGCGCCCCCTCACCCCCGTCTCACCGGTCGGCGGCGGACTGCGCTGGGCGGATCCGCAGCTGCACCCCGAGCGGGGCGAAGTGTGGTGCGTCCTGGAGGAGTTCACCGGGGACGGCCCGGGCGACGTACGACGCGCGGTGGTAGCGGTGCCCCTGGACGGCTCGGCCGCCGACGACCGGGGCGCGATCCGCGAACTCTCCGACGGCCGCCACCGCTTCGTCACCGGCGCCCGCCTCGCCCCGGACGGCCGCAGCGCCGCCTGGATCGGCTGGAACCATCCGCATATGCCGTGGGACGGCACGGAGTTGGTGGTGGCGGAGCTCGCCGGAGACGTCGTGAGCGAGGTGCGGACCGTGGCCGGTGGGGTCGGCGAGTCCATTGCCCAAGTCGACTGGGCGGCCGACGGGTCGTTGGTGTTCGCCTCGGACCGGAGTGGCTGGTGGAACCTGTACCGGGCCGAGCCGCGGGGCGGGGCGGTGCGGCTCTGCCGCAGGGAGGAGGAGTTCGCCGGGCCGCTGTGGAAGGTGGGCCTGCGCTGGTTCGCGCCGCTGGAGAGCGGCCTGATCGCCGTTGTGCACGGTCGGGGCGCCACGGCGCTCGGCATCCTCGACCCCGAGACCGGCGAGGTGGTGGACGCCGCGGGCCCCTGGACCGAGTGGTCCCCGACGCTCGCCGTGCACGGCAGCCGGGTCGTCGGCGTCGCGGCGAGCCCGCGCAGCGCGTACGAGGTGGTGGAGCTGGACACCGCGACCGGGCGCGCGCGGGTGATCGGCGCGGAGCACGACGACCCGGTGCACCCGACGTACTACCCGGAGCCGCAGATCCGCACCTTCACCGGGCCGGACGGCCGGGAGATCCACGCCCACGTCTACCCGCCGCACAACCCCGGCCACCGGGCGCCCGACGACGAGCTGCCGCCCTTCGTGGTCCGGGCGCACGGCGGGCCCACCGACCGGGCCCCGCTCGTCCTCGACCTGGAGATCGCCTACTTCACCTCACGGGGCATCGGCGTCGCCGAGGTCAACTACGGCGGCTCGACCGGGTACGGCCGCGCCTACCGCGAGCGGCTGCGCGAACAGTGGGGCGTCGTGGACGTCGAGGACTGCGCGGCCGTCGCGCGGGGCCTGGCCGACGAGGGCACCGCGGACCCCGACCGCCTCGCCATCCGCGGGGGCAGCGCGGGCGGCTGGACGGCGGCGGCGTCCCTGGCGACCACGGAGGTGTACGCGTGCGGGACCATCGTGTACCCCGTGCTCGACCTGACGGGCTGGGCGAGCGGCGGAACGCATGACTTCGAGTCACGCTATCTGGACTCTCTCGTAGGCCCGTTCCAGGAGGTGCCGGGGCGCTACCGGGAGCGGTCACCGGCCCACCACGCCGAGCGGATCACCGTGCCGTTCCTGCTCCTCCAGGGCCTGGACGACGTGATCTGCCCGCCCGAGCAGAGCGAGCGGTTCCTGGAACGGATGGCCGACCGGCAGGTCCCGTACGCCTATATCGCCTTCGAGGGAGAGGGCCACGGCTTCCGCCGAGCGGACACCATGATCCGCGTCCTGGAGTCCGAACTCTCCCTGTATGAGCAGGTATTCGAGCTGAAGACGCTCGACATCCCGAAGCTGGAGCTCACCAAGTGACCCGGGAGCGGGCCGGACTCAGGCGTCCGGAGCGGCTTGTCGCGGGGGACCGGGTGGCCGTGGTGGCGCCGAGCGGGCCGGTGCCCGAGGAGCGGCTGCGGGCGGGGGTCGGACTGTTGCGGGGCATGGGGCTCGAACCGGTCGTGATGCCTCATGTGCTCGACGCACACCCGGAGTTGGGGTATCTCGCCGGGTCCGATGCCGACCGGGCGCGGGATCTGCGGGACGCCTGGTGCGACCCGTCGGTGGCGGGGGTGTTCTGTGCCCGGGGCGGGTACGGCGCGCAGCGCATGGTGGAGCTGCTCGACTGGGAGGCGATGCGGGCCGCGGGCTCCAAGGTGTTCCTCGGGTTCAGCGATGTCACCGCGTTGCACGAGGCGTTCGCCGTCCGGCTCGGCCTGGCCACGCTGCACGGGCCGATGGTCGCGGGCGCGGACTTCTTCGCCAGTGAGCGGGCGCGGGAGCAGCTGCGGGCCACGCTGTTCGAGCCCGAGTCGGTGCGGAAGCTCACCGGCGGGCGGACCCTCGTGCCAGGGCGCGCCGAGGGCGTCACGCTCGGCGGCTGCGCCTCGCTGCTCGCCGCGGAGCTCGGCACGCCGAGGGCGAGGGCCTGTGCGCGTGGGGGCCTGCTGTGTCTGGAGGACACCGGCGAGGAGCCGTACCGGATCGACCGGATCCTCACCCAGCTCCTCCGCTCCGGCTGGCTGGACGGCGTCGCCGGGGTGCTGCTCGGGTCCTGGGTGGAGTGCGGCCCGTACGGGGAGGTGCGGGCGGTCTTCGTGGACCGGCTCGGCGGACTCGGGGTGCCGGTGGTCGAGGAGTTCGGCTTCGGGCACGGTCACGATGCGTTGACCGTACCTCTGGGCGTACCGGGGATCCTTGATGCGGATGTGGGTGAACTGACGCTGGAGATACCGGCGTTGAGGGAGCGGGAGGTGTCTGGCGTGCGTGGCTGACGTGCGGGCCGAGCCTGTCGTGCGTGCGGTCTCTGACGTGACTGACGTCCCTGACGTGCCCGACCTGGCTGATTGCTTGATGCGCCGTCAGGAACCCGCCTTCACTGAATCTCCCTCGAATGCCCGGTTTTTCACTCTGCATGACCATTGACCCCCTGCTGACACGTGCCACACGATAAGCGCGCTCACGGACATACCGTGGGTAATCAGCCTCGGTGTGGAGGTCCCGCGTGCCCCCGGTCCACGCTCGTGTCCGTTACCGGAAACCGATGGCGGCAGTGGTCGGTGCCGCGCTTCTCGCCCCGCTGACCTTGGCGGCGCCCGCTCGCGCAGCGGACCCCGCGAGGGGTGAAGTCACGGTCAGCGCACTGAAGTTCACGGTCGACGCGGGCGGCAAGAGATGCGTCGTCGACGCAGACCTGCACCGTCCCGCCGGGGTCGACGCCGAGCACCCCGCGCCCGCCGTGCTCACCACCAACGGCTTCGGCGGCAGCAAGAACGACGGTGCCACGGCCGCCATCGCGCGGGCGTTCGCTGAGCGTGGCTATGCCGTCCTTGCCTACTCGGGGCTCGGTTTCGGCAAGAGCGGCTGTCCGATCTCGCTCAATGATCCGCGGATCGACGGCAAGGCGGCCTCGAGCCTGATCGACTTCCTGGCCGGTACGCGGGCCGCCGACGACGGCACCCGCGTGGACTTCGTCCGGAGCGACGGCGACGGTGACCCGAGCGTGGGGATGATCGGCGGCTCGTACGGCGGCTCCATCCAGATGGCGACGGCCTCGCAGGACCGCCGCGTCGACGCGCTCGTGCCGCTGATCACCTGGAACGACCTGGCGTACGCGCTCGACCCGAACAACACCGCACAGCACAGCGGCGTCTCGTCCGACACCCCGGGCGCGTACAAATACCAGTGGACCAACGGCTTCTTCGTGATCGGTGAGGCGCAGGGGCTGCTCAACCCGAGTCTCGACCTGTCCCGGCTCGGCGGCTCCGGCTGTCTGCACTTCGTCGCCGAAGCCTGTGAGACCAAGCGGCTCCTCGACACCCATACGTACCCCGCCGACCGCACCGCGCGGATGCTCGCCTATGCGCGCTCGGTGTCCCCGGTGTCGTATCTGCACCGGGTCCGCACGCCCACGCTGCTCATCCAGGGCCAGGCCGACACGCTGTTCAATCTCAACGAGTCCGAGGCGACGTACAAGGCGCTCAAGAAGCAGGGCACCACCACCCGGATGATCTGGCAGTCCTGGGGGCACAGCGGAGGCATGACCGATCCGGCGTCCGGTGAGCTCAACCTGGGCGCGGGCAACCTGGAGACCTCGTACGTCGGGCGGCGCATCCTGGCCTGGTTCGACCACTACCTGTGGGACAACAAGGGCGCCGACCTGGGGCCGAACCTCGCGTACTACCGGGACTGGCAGCCCACCGAGGACGCCTACGCCACCGCGTCGGAGGTGCCCGCGCTCTCGCAGAAGCTCTATCTCTCCGGCGACGGCAAGCTGGTCGACAACCGGTCCAAGGTGGCGCGTGGCAGCCGCGAGTACCGCAACCGGCTCTGGCCGACCAGCCACTCGGAGAACCCCGTCGTGAACTCCATCGGCCTGAACGACCCCGCGCCGAGCGACGGCAAGGGCACGTATCTCGGCTGGACGACCGAGCCCCTGACCGAGGCCACGGACGTGGTCGGCGCTCCCAGGGTCACGCTCAAGGTGGTCTCTCCCGAGGCGGAGAAGTCCCAGAACTCCGGGGACGCGGCCGATCAGCTCGTGCTCTTCGCCAAGCTGTACGACATCGCGCCCGACGGCACGAAGACGCTCGTGCACCGTCTGATCGCCCCCGCGCGGGTGCCCGATGTGACCCGGGAGTTCACGGTGACGCTGCCCGGCATCGTGCACCGGTACGAGAAGGGCCACCGGCTCCAGTTCGTGATCGCGGCGAGCGACGACGCGTACTACGGGAACCGTGGGATCAAGTCGGTGACCGTCACCAGTGAGCCGAACGACACAGGTGTCCTTGAGCTGCCCGTGGTGCGATAGGGGGATGAGCCCGAACCGCACACGCGGCTACCTCGCCGCAGGGCCCCGCGTCGCCATCAGGCACCTCGCCTACGCCGACAGCGGGGCCTTCGTCGCGCACGCGCGGGAGAGCCGCACGCTGCACCATCCCTGGCTGGCGCCGCCGCTGACCGCCGCGGACTTCGCGGTGTACGCGAAGCGGCTGATCGACGAGCCGGACCGGGTCGGCTTCCTGATCTGCGAGCCGGGCGACGCAGCCGTAGGTGGTACGGGCGAGCGCATCGCCGGGTTCGTCAACATCAACAACATCGTCCGGGGCGCCTTCCAGTGCGGCGCCCTCGGATACGGGGCCTTCGCACACGCGGCGGGGCGCGGCCTGATGACCGAGGGGCTCGGGCTTGTCATCCGGTACGCCTTCGGGCCCGCGATGGGCCTGCACCGTCTGGAGATCAACGTCCAGCCGGGCAACGCCCGCTCCATCGCGCTCGCCCAGCGCTGCGGCTTCCGATACGAAGGCTTCTCGCCGGACTTCCTGTTCATCAACGGCGCCTGGCGGGACCACGAACGGTGGGCGCTGACCCAGGAGATGTTCGAGATGCTCGACGAGATGCCCTGGGACGTGCCCGGAGAGGGGCCCGAGGACGTGCCCTGGGACGTGCCCGGGGAGTCCTGAGAAGACCGGCGGCCCCCTGGTCAGTACCGCACGCAGCGGGTTCCATGGTCGGGTGACGACGATCCGACGTGACGTACTGACGCTGCCCGGCGCCGAGTTGGGCCCGGAGAACCCGCTGCCCCCACTGCGCACCCTGCACGAACAGCACACCCTCGACGAGCGGGACCGGGCCGCGCTGCCGCGCGAGATGGCCCGGCAGATCGGGTACGAGCCGCTGCGTGGCGTGCTGCCCGTGCGGATCCTCGACGGGTACGGACGCGACCGCGCGCCGATCGACCTGGACACGATCGTGATCGAGAACGACCGGCTGCGGGCCACCGTCCTGCCGGGGTTCGGCGGCCGCGTGCACTCGCTCGTGCACCTGCCGTCCGGGCGCGAACTGCTCTACCGGAACCCGGTGTTCCAGCCGGCGGACTTCGCGCTCAACGGCGCCTGGTTCTCCGGCGGCATCGAGTGGAACATCGGCGCCACCGGGCACACCACCCTCTCCTGCGCGCCCGTGCACGCCGCGCGCGTGCCCGCGCCCGACGGCGGCCGGATGCTCCGCTTGTGGGAGTGGGAGCGGCTGCGTGACCTGCCGTTCCAGGTGGATCTCTGGCTGCCCGACGGCTCCGACTTCCTGTACGTCGGCGTCCGCGTCCGCAATCCGCACGATCGGCCCGCGCCCGTGTACTGGTGGTCCAATATCGCCGTCCCCGAAGAGCGCCGCGTGCTCGCCCCCGCCGAAGGGGCCTGGCACTTCGGGTACGAGCGCAGCTTGAGCCGGGTGCCGGTGCCCCGCGACGCGACCGGCACCGACCGCACGTACCCACGCAGCAGCACCTACCCGGCCGACTACTTCTACGAGCTGGACGACGGGGAGCGGCGCTGGATCGCCGCGCTCGACGACGAAGGTGACGGGCTCGTACAGACCTCCACCGATGAGCTGCGCGGCCGCAAGCTCTTCCTCTGGGGCACCGGCGCGGGCGGCCGCCGCTGGCAGCGCTGGCTCACCGAACCCGGCACCGGCGGCTATGCGGAGATCCAGGCCGGGCTCGCCCGCACCCAGCTCGAACACATCCGGCTCGACCCGGAGAGCGAGCTCACGTGGCTGGAGGCGTACGGTCCGCTCACCGCCGCACCCACCGCCGTGCACGGGGACGACTGGGCGGCCGCCCGCGCCGAGGTCACCAACCGCCTGGAGGCCGCACTTCCGCGCGCGGCGGTCGACGCGGCCCACGCCGCCTGGCGCCCGTACGCCGACACCGAACCCGGCGAGCGGCTCGCCCAGGGCTCCGGCTGGGGCGCCCTCGAGGTGCTTCGCACCGGGGTCAAGCTGCCGGGCACACCGTTCGACGAGGCCACGCTCGGCGACGTACAGGCCCCGTGGCTCGAGCTGTTGCGGGGCGGGGCGTTCCCGCGGCCGCGTGAGGTCGTGCCGCCCGGTCCGACCCTGGTCGCGCCCGGGTGGCGGGACATGCTGGAGACAGCGCCCGCCGAGCCGCTCACCGAGTACCACCTCGGGGTGGCCCAGTGGCACGCCGGTGACCGCGCGCAGGCGGTACGCAGCTGGGAGCGCGGCCTCGAATGCCGGGCCCCGACCCCGGCCCCGTCCCGCTGGCCGTTGCTCCGCTGCCTCGCGGCCGCCGACGTGGCGACGGGCCACCGGGAGCGGGCCGCCGACCGGTACGCCGAGGCGTTCGACGACCTGTGCGCCGAGCGGCGCGGCGGCCCGGAGTGGGACGCGGTCACCGGGGCGCTCGGCCGCGAGGCGATCGAGGCGCTGCTATGCCCCGACCTGGCCGCCGACCGCACCGCCGAGGTGCGCCGGGTGTGGCAGCGGCTCACGCCCGAGCACCGCGAGCGCGGCCGCTTCCGGCTCCTCGAGGCGCAGTTGCTGCTCGCCGAGGGCGAACGGGACGCGGCGCGGGCGCTCTTCGACGCCGGGTTCGAGGTGGCCGACCTGCGGGAGGGTGCGGAGGTGCTGGCGGAGACGTGGGCGCGGATCACGGCGGATCCGCTGCCCGAGGAGTACGACTTCCGGATGCGGCCGTGAGACAGCGGCCGCTTCCCCGTGCCGCGGGGCCCCGGCGCCGCGCGCTTCGCCGAGGGCAGAACGACGGGGCCGGTGCGATCGGCGTATCCGCTCATATCCTGAACGGGTGACGACCAACGCGACGCCGAACGAAGCCCGCCGGACCGCCGATGTCATCCCGCTGCGCCCCGACCCCGCCGCTCCCGTCGCCCCCGCCGCCCCGGGCGCTCCCGGCGGCAAGGAGCCGCTGTGGCGGGACCTCGTCGGAGACGTCCTACGGCGTGAACGGCAGGCGCAGGAGCGCACGTTGAAGGACGTGGCCGACGAGGCGAGGATCTCCATGCCGTATCTCTCCGAGGTCGAGCGCGGCCGCAAGGAAGCCTCGTCCGAGGTCCTCGCGGCCGCCGCCCAGGCGCTCGGGCTCGGCCTCGGGGATCTACTGGCCCGGGTGCACGGGGAGTTGGTGCGCAGCCGCCCGGTGAGCTCGATCAGCTCGGTGAGCCGCGCGACGACCCGGGCCACCACGTCTCAGGCGACGACCACGCGCTGCCAGCTCCGCCTGGTGGCCTGACGACAGGACCTAGGGGGAGACACCCCCTAGGCCGCGGCCGCCGCGAACGGCCGCCGACGGGAGAGCACTTCGTCCGCGAGGCCGTACTCCACCGCCTCCTGCGCGGTGAAGACCTTGTCGCGGTCCATGTCGGCGCGGAGTCGCTCCGTGTCGTGCGGGGTGTGCCGGGCGAGGACCTCCTCGATCTGGGAGCGGATCCGGAGCATTTCCTTGGCCTGAAGGCTCAGATCGGAGACCGTGCCCTGTCGCCCGCCGCTCGCGGGCTGCCCGAGCAGCACCCGGGCGTGTTCGAGCACGAACCGCCGCCCGGGGTCGCCGCCCGCGAGCAGCACGGCCGCGGTCGAGGCGGCCTGGCCGACGCAGTACGTGGCGATGGGCGCGGTCACGAAGGTCATCGTGTCGTAGATCGCCATGAGCGAAGTGATCGAGCCGCCGGGCGAGTTGAGGTAGATCGCGATCTCGGCCTCGGGGTTGGCGGACTCCAGGTGGAGCAGTTGCGCGATGACGACATTGGCGACGCCGTCGTCGATCTCGGTGCCGAGGAAGATGATCCGCTCCGAGAGGAGCCTGCTGAAGACGTCGTACGACCGCTCGCCCTGCGGGGTGCGCTCGACGACATGCGGAATCGTGTACTGGCTCATGTCAGACCCCCAGTCCCATCGGCCGACGGTCGGCGGCCGGGCGTACGTCCGCGAGGGACTCCACGACGTGGTCGACCATGCCGTATTCCTTGGCCTGTTCGGCGGTGAACCAGCGGTCGCGGTCGCCGTCGCGGGCGATGGTCTCCTCGCTCTGGCCGGTGTGCTTCGCGAGGAGCTCCTCGGTCCGCTTCTTGGTGAACTCCAGGTTCTCCGCCTGGATCGCGATATCGGCGGTGGTGCCGCCGATCCCGCCGGACGGCTGGTGCATCATGATGCGCGCGTTGGGCAGCGCGTACCGCTTGCCGGAGGTGCCGACGGTGAGCAGGAACTGGCCCATGCTCGCGGCGAAGCCCATGGCGAGCGTGGCGACGTCGTTGGGGATCAGGCGCATCGTGTCGTAGATGGCCAGGCCCGCGGAGATCGAGCCGCCGGGGCTGTTGATGTAGAGCGCGATGTCGGTGCGCGGGTCCTCGGCGGAGAGCAGCAGCAGCTGGGCACAGACCCGGTTCGCGGAGATATCGTCGACCTGGCTGCCGAGGAACACGATGCGCTGGCCGAGGAGTTGGGCGGCCAGGTGGTCGTCGAAGCGGTTCGCGGGAGTGTCGCCGTCCTCGGCGAGCCTTACGGGCGGTTGCATACGTCCTCCTTGGTTCGTACGGCGTGGTCGTACGCCGTCGGCGTCGTCGGTGTGTCCACCTTCGGCGCCGACGAGGAGGTACGTAAGAGATCTTGGCCGTGAGCAGATCTGCCCACGGCAGAGCGAGCGGATCGGACGAGCTCAGGCTCAGGCGGCGGAGCCGTCACCCTTGCGGTCGGCGTACTCGAAGACCGAGCCGTCCGGGTGCAGGGCGATCAGGTTGCGGCCGAGGGGGGTGGGCACCGGGCCCGCGATGACCTTGGCGCCGGACTCGTTGAGGAGCGTGTACGCCTCGTCGACATCGTGGACCGCGATCGTCGCCGCGACCTTGCGCAGTACGTCGATCTCGGCGGCCGGTCCGCTCATCAGGAGGAAGCAGCCGACCGCCGCGACGGACACCCCGCCGCGCTGGAAGCGCAGCGCCTCGGAGCCGGTGAGCCGCTCGTAGAACGCGACCGAAGTGTCGAGATCGTCCACGCATACGCGCAGCGTGGTTCCCAGAATTTCCATGGGGACGAGGGTAGTTGGCGCGAAGCGCCCGGGGGAGGTGACCGGGGGAGGTGATCGCTTCGCGGGATCTTCGCGGGATCGTCAGACCCGGCAGAGGATCTCGGCGTTCAGGACCGCGAACCAGCCGTCCGGGCAGCTGCCCCACTCGCGCCAGGCCTCGGCGATCGTGTTCAGGCCGTCGGGTGTGGTGTGGCCGCCGGAGACGGCGATCCGGCCGTAGCGGGACGCCGTCGTACGCTCCGCCCACAGGTCGCTCCACCAGGCCCGCTCCTCCTCGGTGCTGTAGCACCAGGCGGAGGCGGTCGCCGTGATGTCGGTGAACCCGGCCTCCAGGGCCCAGGACTTGAGGTAGCGGCCGGCGTCCGGCTCGCCCCCGTTGGCCCGCGCCACCTCGCGGTACAGGCGCACCCAGTCGTCCAGGCCGGGCGCCGCCGGGGACCAGGTCATCGCGGCGTAGTCCGCGTCCCGCACCGCGACGAACCCGCCCGGCCGCACCACCCGGCGCAGCTCGCGCAGCGCCCCCACCGGGTCGCTCAGGTGCTGAAGCACCTGGTGGGCGTGGGCCACACAGAAGGTGTCGTCCTCGTACGGCAGCGCGAGCGCGTCGGACGTCTCGAACTCCACGTTGTCCAGGCTGCGTTCGGCCGCCGTGGCGCGGGCCCGCTCCAGGACGCCCGGATCGGCGTCCACGCCGACCACCCGGCCCTGCGGGACCCGTGCGGCCAGGTCGGCCGTGATCGTGCCGGGACCGCAGCCCAGGTCCAGGATCCGCATGTGCGGCTTGAGGGAGCCGAGCAGATACGCGGCCGAGTTCTCGGCGGTGCGCCAGGTGTGGGAGCGGAGCACGGAGGGGTGGTGTCCGTGCGTGTACGCGGCGGTGTCGGCGGCCTCGGGTGCGGTCATGGCCGGGCTCCTTCCGGGAGAGGGCGACAGATCGACCGTACGTGATCGTTTTGAATAATGAGACCTGCGTCTTGTTATTTGGACTGGGGCTGGCTCGCCGTTGTGCGGGAGCCGTGGGTACGGAAACTCGTTTGCCGCCCCACGTCCCGCCCGCTCACAATGCGTAACCATGGGACATCTGGAAGCCGCGCACCTCGAGTACTACCTGCCGGACGGGCGCGCCCTGCTCGGCGACGTCTCCTTCCGGGTGGGCGAGGGCGCGGTCGTGGCCCTCGTCGGGCCGAACGGCGCGGGCAAGACGACCCTGCTCCGGCTGATCTCCGGCGAGCTGAAGCCGCACGGCGGCACCGTCACCGTGGGTGGCGGACTCGGCGTGATGCGCCAGTTCGTCGGGTCGGTACGGGACGAGTCCACCGTCCGTGACCTGCTCGTTTCCGTCGCCCCGCCGCGCATCCGGGAGGCCGCGGCGGCCGTCGACGCCGCCGAGCAGGCCATCCTCACCGTCGACGACGAGGCCGCCCAGATCCAGTACGCCCAGGCCCTCGCCGACTGGGCCGAGGCCCGCGGCTACGAGGCCGAGACGCTCTGGGACATGTGCACCACGGCCGCGCTCGGCATCCCGTACGACCGCGCCCAGTTCCGCGAGATCCGCACCCTCAGCGGCGGCGAGCAGAAACGCCTCGTCCTGGAGGCCCTGCTGCGCGGCACCGACGAGGTGCTGCTCCTCGACGAGCCGGACAACTACCTCGACGTCCCCGGTAAGCGCTGGCTGGAGGAGCAGCTCGACCAGACCCGCAAGACCGTGCTCTTCATCTCGCACGACCGCGAACTGCTCGCCCGATCCGCCGACAAGATCATCAGCGTGGAGCCGGGACCGGCCGGGGCCGACGCGTGGGTGCACGGCGGTGGCTTCGCCACGTACCACGAGGCCCGCCGGGAGCGGTTCGCGCGCTTCGAGGAGCTGCGCCGCCGCTGGGACGAGAAGCACGCCCAACTGAAGAAGCTCGTTCTGAACCTCCGTCAGGCCGCCTCCATCAGCGACGTGATGGCCTCACGGTACTCCGCCGCGCAGACCCGGCTCCGCAAGTTCGAGGAGGCCGGGCCGCCGCCCGAGCCGCCCCGCGAGCAGGACATCACGATGCGGCTGCACGGCGGCCGTACCGGCGTAAGAGCCGTGACCTGCAAGGGACTTGAGCTCACGGGTCTGATGAACCCCTTCGACCTGGAGGTCTTCTACGGCGAACGGGTCGCCGTGCTCGGCTCCAACGGCTCCGGCAAATCACACTTTCTGCGGCTCCTCGCGGGGGACGAGGTCGCGCACACCGGGGAGTGGAAGCTGGGCGCGCGCGTCGTGCCCGGGCACTTCGCCCAGACACACGCGCACCCCGAGCTGTTCGGCCGTACGCTCCTCGACATCCTGTGGCGCGAGCACGCCCAGGACCGCGGCGCCGCGATGTCCCGCCTGCGCCGGTACGAGCTGACCGGACAGTGCGAGCAGCCCTTCGACCGGCTCTCCGGCGGCCAGCAGGCCCGCTTCCAGATCCTGCTCCTCGAACTCGCGGGCTGTACGGCGCTGTTGCTCGACGAGCCGACGGACAACCTTGACCTGGAGTCGGCCGAGGCGTTGCAGGAGGGGCTCGAGGCCTTTCAGGGGACGGTGCTTGCGGTCACGCATGACCGGTGGTTCGCGCGGGCCTTTGATCGGTATCTGGTGTTCGGCGCGGACGGGAAGGTGCGTGAGACGGCGGAGCCTGTGTGGGACGAGCGGCGGGTGGGGCGGGCGCGGTAGGAAAATCAAGCCCGTCCGGCGTTTGAGGACGAGCGCTCCCCCAAGCTCTCAACTGCGTTCGAGCAGGGAGGTACCCCCCTGCGCGATATCTGCGGCGGGGTCCGGGG